>CAZAZH010000006.1:13754-22028 GCA_964489585.1 uncultured Syntrophomonas sp. | reverse complement strand
TTTCCAATTATGATTTAGAAACATATAAAAAATATATACAAAATAACCGATATTTTTTTGTGATAGAGGACGAAGGAGAAATACGAGCCTTTCTCTTAGCTTTTTTAAAAAAAGAAATAGATCCTAATCAATTAATAAACAAGAAAATATTGGCCTATTCTAACGATAATTTTGTGATTATCAAACAGATTTGTACAGCTCCTGATTCGTATCGAAAAGGTTATGGTACTCAATTATATAGCTTCTTAATGGACGAGGTTAGTCAAAACATATTTGTTGCTGTAGTAATTGATCCTATCAATCAGGCTTCAATCGACTTTCATCAGGAATTGGGGTTTAGGATTGCATTTACAACAACTCCTGAAGATAGAATTAAAAGAGTTATTTTATTTTGGGATAATCCCTGCAATAATTTTTATGATAAAGACATCGTTCTTAATCAGTATGAAATGGCAATTGACCTGTATATACATGAGGATAACCTGAACTGGTCCAAACTACACCATTTATTTTACATTACTGGAGGACTTTTTGCTGTAGCTTTTCTTTGGCCGGAAATTAGTTATAACCTGCCGTTTTACGAGTTCTTAATAATGATATCATTTTTGGGAATGGTTTCTTCCTGGTTATTTTGGATTGCTTTGAGTAATGGTATAGATTATATGCAAACCCGTAAACAGGCAGTGGTTGATATTGAACGAATTTTACTTAAACTAAAAGGAGTCCGCATCGTATCTACACATTATGATGAGGGTATAAAAAATAAGCGATTAAAAAAGTCTCCCACAACCAATGTAATGAAAAATATCCCTCTAATTATGCTTATCATATGGACGATAATATTTATTGTTGCTGTAACACGAGTGATATTAGCCCTAATTTAAAACTCAGAAACACAGGGAAAGGTCCCTTGTCCCACTCAAGTAAATATCAGGTAAATTACAATTAAAAATATAATAATAACAATATTAGTAGGGCTTAAACCAGTTCCGATTAGTATTCCCAGGATTGCCGTTAACCATAAACTAGCAGCAAGCGAAAGACCTTTTACCTCTTGTTTTTCTGATACCCAAATTAATCCCGTACCTAAAAAACCCAGGGCAACTAAAATTTGAGCTGATAGCCGCCCTGGGTCACCAAACCATGGATAATCAACCACTTTATAAAACTCGGTGGAAACTATGGTTAACAACGTTGCTCCGGTACATACTATCGCAAACATCCTGGATGCAGCTGAATCAGTTCTAATTCCTATTATGGTACCAACTACAGCAGCAACTATAATCCGTAACAAGTATTGGCCTAACACTATAAAACTCTGTAGTTAGGGGCTTCTTTAGTTATGGTAATATCATGGGGATGGCTTTCAGTCAGGCCAGCATTAGTAATTCGAATAAAACGAGCGTCAGTTTTCATTTCATCTATATTTTTTACACCGCAATAACCCATACCTGCTTTTAAGCCACCAATAAGCTGAAAAATAGTTTCGGCGACATAACCTTTATAAGGTACCCGCCCCTCAATTCCTTCCGGGACCAGTTTTTGAGCATCTTCCTGGAAGTAACGATCGCTACTGCCCTGAGTCATAGCTCCCAAGGAACCCATTCCGCGATATACTTTATAACTTCTTCCCTGTAAAATAACTACTTCCCCGGGGCTCTCTTCCGTTCCCGCAAAAAGATTTCCCAGCATTACTACATCTGCACCAGCCGCTATGGCTTTAGCTATATCACCAGAATATTTAATCCCACCATCAGCTATAATGGGAACATTATATTTACTGGCAACTGCAGCGCAGTCATTAACTGCAGTTATCTGCGGTACTCCTATTCCCGCTACTACCCTGGTGGTACATATAGAGCCAGGTCCAATTCCCACTTTTATAGCATCAGCACCTGCTTGGATAAGTTCCTCAGTAGCCTCGGCAGTTGCTACATTACCAGCAATCAATTCTATATCAGGGTATCTTTGCTTTATGGCGGCAACCATCTCTACTACAGCTACTGAATGCCCGTGGGCGGTATCCACTACCAGAACATCAACACCAGCTTTTAGCAGTGCCTCTACCCGGTCAAATGTATCCCGGGCAATACCTACTGCCGCACCGGCCAGTAATCGACCTCGGGAGTCTTTGGCTGCATGAGGATACTTATAGGTTTTTTCTATGTCTTTTATAGTTATTAGCCCCATTAGATTATAATCGTTATCTACCAGAGGTAATTTTTCAATTTTATACTTACGCAGTATTTCCATAGCTTCATTCATGCTAGTCCCTACAGGAGCAGTTACCAGTCTTTCGCTGGTCATTACATTTTTAATAGGCTGTTCAAAATTAGTCTCAAAACGGATATCTCGGTTAGTTATGATACCTACTAATTTCCGGCCTTCGGTAATAGGTACGCCAGATATCCGGTAGTGTTCCATAATATCCAGAGCATCTTGGATTTTATTATCTGGTGCTAGATAAAAGGGGTCGGTAATTACCCCATGTTCGGATCGTTTGACCCGGTCAACCATACGTGCCTGTTCTTCGATTGACATATTTTTGTGTATTATACCAATACCGCCTTCGCGGGCAACCGCAATTGCCATTCTGGTTTCGGTCACTGTATCCATTCCGGCACTCATTAACGGTATTTCCAAAGTAAGGTTTTTGGTCAGGCGGGTAGCTACATTGACATCTTTGGGCATTATTTCAGAGCGTCCTGGAACTAGTAATACATCGTCAAAAGTGAGACCTTCTTTACTAAATTTATCCGACATTATCCTGGCCTCCTAATAAAATTTAGAATATATTATATCATTATAAGCTAATTTTCAATACTCTGCAGCTTTTGAATTTAAAGTCTTTAGTCTCCCCCCATGACCGAGCTTAAACCATACTTCATAAAATGCTCCTGTAACAGGCTTATGGTATCCTTGCTAACCCCATATTTAGTTGCCATATCGTTTAAACTGGTATCATTTTTTATATCTTCAATAAATCTATCAAAATCAACTCCGGCTTCCTCGCACATTTCATTAAGTCCGGGAATTCTACTCCAAGGCGGGAAGGAACCTTTAGTATCATCAGATGTCATAAATATACCTCCTTTGTACCAATAGTTTCCCCAAAAATAAAATTTTTTTGGCACAAAAAAATGCAGACCCTTGGGACAGAGGGACAGGTCCCTTGTCCCACTGGACATGATGGGTTTTTGTAGGGGCAGACCCGTGTGTCTGCCCGACCGACCACTGACCCGGAGGGTGAATCCCGTTGCATATAGACCTGCCTATTGCGGGCGAACACATGGTTTCGCCCCTACAGATTACATACTCCTAAATCTGCGTCAAAAAAGAAAAAACCCGCAGCCAATTGCAGCGGGAAAGTAATTAAATTATTTAAGAATCTGCGTTAATCATAAAAATCAGCGGCCATCAGCGTCAAATATAACCCTATATGGAGCTGTTTTTGAGGCGCATATGGGTGGCATCGAGGTCGACTACAATGACTTCCCGGCCTACCTTTTTTACTGCCTCCCAGGGTATGACCAGTTTTTGTCGGTCAGCCCAAAAATTAAAGGCGTTACCACGGTTAGGAAGGATTATTGATATTATATCTCCGCTTTCCTGGTCTACCATCATATCCGATTCTCCAACTGTGCCCATGCGCATCCCATCGTATATGTTTACAATTTCTTTGCCCACCAGCTCATTTAGTCTCATTTATACCCCCCCTGTTCTATTTACCCGTGTGGCCAAAACCTCCTGCCCCCCGATTAGTATCATCCAGTTCTTCCACTTCTATTAATTCGGCTTTTTCCACCCGGTTAAAAATCATCTGGGCGATACGCTCACCCCTTTGTAAAATATACTCTTTGTCCCCCAGATTTATAACAATAACCTTAATTTCTCCACGGTAATCCCAATCAATAGTACCGGGGGTATTTAAAAGGGTCAAACCATGCTTTAAAGCCAGTCCACTGCGAGGTCGTATTTGGGCTTCATAGTTTTCCGGCAGGGCAATAGCAATACCGGTAGGTATCAGCACCCGTCCTCCAGGGGCAATAGCCACATCCTGCTCCACCGCTGCGTACAAATCAACCCCTGCCGCCCCAGCTGTCATATAGCGGGGTAAAGGCAGGTCAAACGAATGTAATCTTTTTATATATACCTGCATAACTTAAACCTTTCTTTGTTACTTAAGTGGGACAAGGGACCTGTCCCCCTGTCCCATTTACTTCCACCATTTTTTGTACTCGCTCTCTACCATGGGCAAAACCTCGGTATTTCCAACCGCCGCCAAAGAAAAATGGGGTAAATCCAGAACTTCATTAGCAAAATCGTTGACCTTCTCGGGAGTTACTGCATAAATTTTCTCCAGTACCTCGTCAACAGGGATTACCTGCTCATACATTAATATCGACTTACCCAGTCGGTTCATACGATTCATAACGCTTTCCATACCCATAAGCATACTGGACTTTATTAATTGCCTGGTTCTTTCAATTTCACCTGGTGTAACTCCCTGCTGTCGGAATTTATCAATCTCAGCATGAAATACTTCAAAAAACTGGGCTACCTTACCTGGTCCGGTACCTATATGAATCATATAAGAACCGGTATCAGAATAGTTAGAAGGATAAGAGTATACCGAGTAGGCCAAACCTAATTCTTCCCTGATAGTCTGAAAGAGCCGGGAACTTATTCCCCCACCGAGAATACTGTTCATAATGTTTTGAGTATATCTACGTTGATCATGGTAAGATATCCCCGGTAAACCCAGACAAATTTGCACTTGTTCTGTATCTTTGGCTACCGTCCTGATAAAAGGCACATAATCCCCGGTTTTAGTATTGATAAACTGAGTACCACCATGCAAATTCTGGTTAAGATAGTTTTCCATCTTATCCTGAATCCTGGCAGCATCAACATTACCGGCTATAGATATAATCATGTTTGCTGGGATATAAGCCTGCCGGTAAAAATCATATATTTCTTCCCGTTTAAAACCTTGTACTGAATCCAGAGTCCCTAAAATTGGTCTCCCCATACTATGTCCCTGCCACAACTGCTGACTAAAGACATCTTGTACCAAATCATCCGGCGTATCTTCATACATATTAATTTCTTCAATAATTACCCCTTTTTCGGTCTCAAAATCTTTAACCGCAAATGAGGAATGAAACATCATATCAAATATAATATCCAGGGCCGTATCCAGATACTCATCCAGGGTACGGGCATAAAGACAGGTATATTCTTTGGCTGTAAAAGCATTTAACTGCCCGCCAATACCTTCAAAACTCTCAGCTATTTCCCGAGCGCTACGCTTTTCCGTACCTTTGAAAAGCATGTGTTCAATAAAGTGGCTAGCCCCTGACAGGGGCAAAACTTCATGGCGCGAACCTATCTTTATAAATACGCCAATAGCAACTGACCTTACATAAGGGATTTCCTCTACCACCAGTTTGGCCTTACTGTCTAATTCCCAGCAATTAATCACATTTCTACCTCCATTTAATAGTGCATATATTAAGTATTCTTAATTGGTGCAGCTAATCCTTTTTACCCGGTCTTAGATTCTGCAAAAATTTGGATAGCGAGTTTTTTTCCCGGTCCACTTGCTGGTGGGATAACAAATCAGTACTAACTACCGGTTTCTGATCTACATAGATAGTCAGGCTACCTAGTTTCTGGCCTGCATGTACGGGTGCCGGTACTATATAGTTTACCTTTACCGTTTTTTGAATATCCGGAGTGTTTACCGTTTTCCAAAGATAAATATCTTCTGCCGGATAAATTTCGATGCTGGGATGTCTCCCGTCGGTAACATGCAATTGTTTAAAGGGTATACTCTTATCGGTTACTTTGGTCAGTCGACTGTTGGCAAATCCATATTCGAGCAGAGTAGCGCAATCATTGCGGCGGTCCCCAGATTTTAAGCTAACTGCTATAAGCTGCCGTTTATTGCGGGTAGCCGAGGCTACCAGACACTTACCGGCAGCATTGGTAGTACCAGTCTTAATACCGTCAGCCCCGGAATACGTATCTAGCAAAGTATTGGTGTTTTGAATAATCATAGGTTTCTGGTAGCCGGGATGTTTAAATGTAGTCTGCCGGGTAGCAACAATAGACTGAAGGTAATCGTTGTTTAAAAGATAACGTCCTATCTGCGTCAAATCGTAAGCCGTACTATAGTGGTCCGTAGCCGGCAGGCCGGATGCATTACGAAAATGAGTATTAACGGCACCAATAGCAAAGGCCTTTTTGCTCATCAAGTGAGCAAAGAACTGCTCATCGCCAGCAACATGCTCAGCCAAGACCACAGCAGCATCATTGGCTGAACGTATTAAGGCTACTTTTAAAAGCTCAGAAACTAATATTTTTTGATCGGCTCGTAATCCTATGGAATACTGCGGAGTTCGCCCGGCATGTTGGCTTACTATAGCTATTTCATCAGGGTTGGCATACTCAACTGTTAAGATAGCAGTCATCATTTTGGTGGTACTGGCTACCGGTCGCATAACGTCAGCCTGACGGGATACTATCACCTGCCCGCTTTTTCCGTCTACCAGGCAGTAATATGATGAGTTAATGTAAGGTAGCGCAAATGCCGGTACCGTAAAAACGAACAGACCTAATATGGTAGCGGCTAAACTGAAAAGAATTTTAATTCCTGGTCTTGTTTTTTTCATCAGGCAGTTTGCTGTCCTTATTAATGACTATCTTTTCAATAGTAACCATCTTATAGCCTTCTTCTTTTAGCTGACCAAGCATTCCTGGAAGGGCTTTAACCGTAGGTTCAGTTGGATGCATTAATATAATAGCATCATTATGAATCCGGTTTGTCACTCTCTTAATAATAGTCTCCGGTGCCGGACGTTGCCAATCGATGGTATCAATGCTCCACATTATCAAATCATAATTAAGCCCAGATACCGCCTGCATTAGCTTTTTACTCTGTTCCCCATAGGGTGAGGCAAAAAACCGGCTCTTCTTCCCGGTTGTTTCCTCTATTATCTTTTCCGCTTGCTTTATCTGTTCCTGGGCCTGGGCCTCAGAAAGCTGATTAAAATGAAGGTGCTTATAGCCATGGTTTTGGATGCTATGTCCCGCCTTGCTCATTTGTTTCAATAGTTCCGGATTTTTTTCCGCCCACCTGCCAGTTACAAAAAAGGTTACCTGGGCATCATGATTTTTAAATTCTTTTAACATGGCGGGAATATATTCTTCTCCCCAGTCTACGTTTACGGTCAAGGCTATAGCCTTCTCACCGCTATTACCCTGATATATTGGCTCCCTGGAATGTGACGCTATACCGGCATTATTGAAGTATAATAAAGAAAGCCCCAGAAACCCGCACAGCATCAGAAAAACAATAACCGCTCCCCGCATTGAATTCTTAGGAAAATAGTAAATCTTCATTCCTGTCCCCCCTGTATAATTAATTCTTTAATTAATATTCCATAATTAATTAACCTATGCGGATTTGCTTTTGAGCAGGTGGGGAAGGTTTTCTTTACCGCTTATTCTACCGCCAACAAATAAACAGGCACTCTTTCGGAGGGCTTTTTAAACTTGACCCCACTTTGGCGTTACATTCTTGCGCATATATATTATAAGGAGGTTGGTTTTAATGAAAAACAACGGCGGGGGGCTACAAGTCCTTCGCTGGTTCTTCCTTAACTGGGGAGCCAGGTGAAATCATGTGCTAAAATAGAAGTAGATTAAAAAAAGACATTCTCCGGGAGGTTAACAGGTGTATTCTCCTAAACAGACCAATCTTAACCGTATGTTAGATCAGGTCTGGAAAGATTATCATAACGGGAATAAAGAAGCCCTTAATAATATATATGAACACTTAATGCCTTTTTGTCTGCGGGTGTGTTCCAATACCTGCGGACGATATATAACTGATCATGATGAAGAGGCCAGCATTGCGCGCCTGGCTATTATAGAAACTCTGGAAAAATATGACCCTGCCCGCGGTTCAGGCCTGGTTTTTCTTGGACAGACTATCAGAACCCGAATTATTGATTATAAGCGTAAAGAGAAAAAACATAGCCTGCTGCCTATTACATTTCTTACCAGTAAAGAAACCCGTCTTACGGGAGCGGTTGATGATTATTTTTTTGAGGAGATTTTAGATGATTTGGCCAGAAGCCAGGAAATTGAAAAACTGAAATATATACTTGGTGGTTTTAACATAAGTTTTGAAGACCTTGTCCAGGTTTCACCCCGCCAGGCCAGGAGCAGACAAAAAGTTAACCGGGTTATAGATATAATTCTTGC
>CAZAZH010000006.1:8926-13654 GCA_964489585.1 uncultured Syntrophomonas sp. | reverse complement strand
TAACAGAAAAAAAGGTAAGGATAACGATAAAATTGGAAACTATGACTTGGATATGGATAAATTTAATTCTCAGGAATATAACAAAAACGGACAAGGACAGCTAAAAGAGAAACCTGAGAAAAAGCCCAATTTTATAAATAAGGACAAGGACAAAGTGCTTCTACCACCGGAATCAAAAGGAAATAACAAATTTAAAAACAAACGGGATAAAGATAATGATGAATAGCAGGGACAGAGGGGACAGGTCCCTTGTCCCAGGCACGTAATCTGTAGGGGCGAACCCATGTGTTCGCCCGGGATAGGTATGAAAATAGATCAAAAGGACGTCCCCGTGATATAAACATCTTTTTGACGTAGCGGGGGTCAGTGGTCGGCCGGGCAGACATATGGGTCTGCCCCTACAAAAGCGAATTATGCCCAGGTGGGACAAGGGACCTGTCCCTCTGTCCCAGAAAATGCAAATAAACCGAGGCAACTCGGTTTACTTGGAGTTTTTTATTTCATTTCCGATTGCATTTTAGGGATTTGGTTTAGCTGTATTCTTTAATACGGCTTTACGGGATAGATTTACCCGGCCCTGTCGGTCTATTTCGGTTACCTTGACTAAAATTTGGTCACCTATATCAACAACATCCCGTACTTTATTAACTCGTTCCTCAGCCAGCTGGGATATGTGAACCAGACCTTCCTTGCCCTGGGTACCCAAAACGCCCGGGATAATCTCTACAAAGGCGCCAAAGTCCATTATGCGTTTGACTGTTCCCATGTAGGTCTTGCCTACCTCTACGTCCGCTACAATAGATTCAACCAGGAACCTGGCCTTTTGAGCAGCTTGCTCATCAACCGCCATAATGAAGAGGCTCCCGTCATCCTCAATATCTATCTTGCAGCCGGTTTCGTCGACAATCTTATGAATAGTCTTACCGCCAGGTCCAATTACTTCTCTGATTTTATCGGGATGAATTTGCATTTTGATAAGACGCGGGGCATAAGGTGATAGTTCAGAATTGGGCTTATCAATTGCTTCCATCATTTTACCCATAATAAACATGCGACCTTCGTGGGCCTGTTTCAAGGCTGTCTTAACAATATCTTTGTTTACCCCGGTTATCTTGATATCCATCTGAACTGCGGTTACCCCTTTTTCGGTACCTGCCAGCTTGAAGTCCATGTCGCCCAGAGCATCTTCAATTCCCTGGATGTCGCTCATTATAGCAAAGCCATCTTCGTTTTTAACCAGACCCATAGCTATTCCCGCTACTGGAGCTTTGATAGGAACACCGGCATGCATCAGGGACAAAGTGCTTCCGCAAACGCTGCCCATGGAACTGGAGCCATTCGATTCCAATACCTCAGAGACTATGCGAATAGTATAGGGGAAATCTTCTTCGGATGGGAGTACTGCCAGCAATGCTCTTTCCGCCAGAGCCCCGTGGCCAATTTCCCTTCTTCCCGGTCCCCGCATCGGTTTAACTTCACCGGTACTATAAGGGGGGAAGTTATAATGGTGGATGTACCTTTTACGGTCTGCATTACCCAGACCATCCAGAATCTGCTCTTCACTGGCCGCCCCCAGGGTAGTAACTGATAGTACCTGGGTTTGTCCCCGAGTAAATAAACCCGAACCATGGGGTCGGGGTAATATACCGACTTCACAGCTAATTTTTCTGATTTCATCCAGTTTACGCCCGTCAACCCGGTCACCCTGCTCTATAATCATTTTTCTAACCACTTCTTTGAGCAGCTTGTCAACCAGTACTTTAATATTCTTTTCCTCTTCCGGATAAATCTCTAAGAAGTGAGCAATTATTTCATCATTAGCCATATCCATGTGGGCTTCCCGGGATTTTTTATCGGGATTCTTTACGGCTTCTTCCAGGCGAGGTAGAGCATATTCACTTACCGCAGCAGCCATTTCGGTATCAATTTCTACTTCGGGAACCTCCATTTTGGCTTGTCCCAGTTCAGCAATAATAGGTTCCTGGAATGCAACTATCCTCTTAATTTCTTCATGGCCGAAGAAAATGGCCTCCAGCATGGTTTCCTCCGGTACCTGGTTAGCATGACCTTCCACCATCATTATAGCTTCTTTGGTTCCTGCAACTACCACGTGCATATCAGAAGACTGAGACTGTTCCAGGGTGGGGTTGATAATAAGCTTACCATCTACCATACCGACAACAACTGCCCCTATAGGTCCGGCAAACGGTATATCCGAAACCCCCAGAGCCAGGGAAGCACCAATAGTTGCGGTAACATCAGCCGGGGAGTCCTTTTCTACCGACATTACGGTAGCCACTACGTGGATGTCATTTTTAAATCCCTTGGGGAATAGTGGACGGATAGGCCTGTCTAACTGCCGGGCAGAAAGAGTGGCCAGTTCTGTGGCACGGCCTTCCCTTTTAATAAAGCCACCGGGAATTTTTCCTACCGCATATTGTTTTTCCTCATAGTCAACCGTTAAGGGGAAGAAATCGATTCCCTCCCGGGGAGCTTTGGAGGCGGTTGCCGTAACCAGGACCACGGTATCACCATAACGGACCAGAGCTGCTCCGTTAGCCTGCTTGGCCAATTGTCCAATTTCAACAATAAGTGGGCGACCGGCTATTTCCATTTCATATTTGTGGACTATATCCATCTCCTCCTTTCGTTTATTTTATGATAAAGATAAAGAGCGGCTTCCCGCTCCTTTATCTCCTCAAACCAAGTCGGGCAAGAATATTACGGTAACGGTCGAAGTCTTTTTCTTTTAGATAATCTAAAAGAGAGCGACGTTGACCAACCATTTTTAAGAGCCCCCGGCGAGAATGATGATCCTTTTTATTTGCCTTGAGATGCTCATTAAGATAATTGATTCTTTCGGTCAGAATAGCTATCTGAACTTCAGGGGAACCAGTATCATTCTCGTGTATTTGGAAGGCTTTAATTAACTCTTCCTTTCTTTCCGGCGATAGTGCCATGCTCTCACCTCCTCCTCATAAAATCGCCATTAACCAAGACCAGCGCCGGTGAATCGCTAACCCGAGCCAATGGTTCAGGGCAGGAATATTTCGTCCTGCCGGTAATTATAGATTTATTAAATTAAGCAGGTTTTAACTGCCGCTCTTCGGTTCTCGCTTTGTATATTTTACCAGGAAAGCTAAGCTTTTATACCCAAAGAAACTCTACATAACCAAGGTAAATTGTAGCATAGCCCAAAAAAAATGTAAACTTATTGGCCCGCAGCTATTTGTTTGGCCCTATCTCTATCCCGGGTTATCTGCCCAACTAATTCTTCTACATTATTAAACCGGCGTTCATCCCGGATTTTATCAATAAAGAATAAGCGCATTTTTTCACCGTATATATCATCATGAAAATCGATTAAATGGGCTTCAATAGAAATAGGATATTCCTCATGAAAGGTGGGCTTACTGCCAATATTAACGACAGCCTGGAAAATACCATCTCTAATCTGAGCCCGCGCAGCGTAAACACCTTTACCTGGTACACTTAGTTCACTGCTTACAGACAGGTTGGCGGTGGGAAAACCAATAGTTCTACCTCTTTGTTCTCCTTCGATAACCTGTCCTTCAAGCATAGGGTCATATCCCAGCATAGCCCGGGACTGCTTTATATCCCCAGCATCAAGAGCTTTGCGAATCAGACTACTTGACACCACCTGGCCATTAACCTCCACTGGCGGTATTATCTTAACCCCAAAACCGTGTTTTTTACCTAATTCCTGTAGTAATTCCGGAGTACCGGTTCCCCTGTGTCCAAAGGTATAGTTAAACCCTGCAAACGCCTGCGTTATATTAAGTTTATTAATTAGAATATTCTGTACGAATTCCTCCGGTGTACACTTGGAAATAGCCAGGGTAAAACTATTATAAATCAATAAATTCAGGCCCAATTTTTCCATAAGTTCTGCCTTATGTTGGGCGGTTACCAGCAGTTTGGGAGCGCGTTCGGGAAATAAAACTTTAATAGGATGGGGTTCAAACACAAAGGCCGCAGCAATTCCATTATCGTTTCTAGCCGCAGCAACTGCTTCGTTTATTAGTTTTTGGTGACCCTTATGGAGTCCGTCAAAATTACCGAGCGCTAAATAAATAGGTTCTGCCCCTGGCTTAAAGTTTTCAATTTCCCTTACTATCTGCATTGCTTGAACTCCTTATTATTCGATGTTATTTGAAAACTAAATGGAAGCAAAAGAACCGTCCCTTTGCTTCATTTGAAAACCCTTTCGGGTTTAATAAGACTATCGGAAGATCGGGCCAGAGCTAGTAGTTTGTGCCCGTTGGCATAGACCCGGACCATTCCATCAGGTAATTGGGTGCTGGTATTAATTATTCTGCCATTTAATATGGCATCTATATCTTGCGGGGATTCAATACTAAGTGCCGGTATTCCACTAATGGGATAATCTATGCTCAAGAGATGTTCTTCAATATTAGTCCCATCTACAAGTTCTTCCAGCAAATAGCTTTGTTCAATGGTAAAATCCCCGGAACGGGTACGTATTAAATTTGATAATAGGGCGCCAGTTTCTAATCTCTGGCCAATATCATCACATAATGTCCTTATATATGTACCTTTGGAACAATCTACCCTGATTTTGACGGTCGGTAGATCCAACTGTTTGTTAATATTCAAGAGTTCAATAGAATAGATTACTACTTCCCTTTCTTCCCGGTTCACGCTTATTCCCTGTCGGGCTAGTTCGTACAAACGCTGCCCTTGATG
>CAZAZH010000006.1:0-8826 GCA_964489585.1 uncultured Syntrophomonas sp. | reverse complement strand
GTATTATTATTCATAAACCTGCCCGTGTCCATCAGGATGGCAGCATAAAGGCAATCAGCTATTTCCGGCGTTATTTCTACACCTATAGCCGGTAGCAGATCGAAAATGATTTCCCCGGTAGCAGCCGCCACCGGGTTAATATAATTATAAGAAGCAAATGGTTTATCCTGGGGGTGGTGGTCAATGTTGATAAATACTGGTCTGTTCTCAATTTGCTGCAGCACTTTATCGCCTACCCGTTCCCGGTCGGCACAGTCTAGCAAAATAATGTTTTCCTCACCAGGAACTAATTCTTCAGGAGGTCTAATCTCCTCCCATCCCGCCAGATAATGATATATAGCTGGTACATCGCCACTAAGAAACATCCGGACCACTTTCCCATTGGCTTTAAGTCCCCAATAAAGCCCCAACATGGAGCCTATACAATCGCCATCGGGAATAGCATGTCCTATAATAATAAAGTTATCAGTGAGATGAAGTTGCTCAGCTATCTCAGTGATGCTGTTCATGCTTCACTTTTCCCCTTTATGCTCTTCTTTAATTTCATCTAATAAAGCGGCAATACGAATACCATGTTCTATAGACCGATCCAGGCGAAATTCTAATTCAGGTGCATGTCTAACCTGTAGATCTTGAACCAGCTGGGTTCTTATAAAACCTTTAGCCTTCTGCAAGGCCTGCATAGTTTCATCTTGTTTATCATTATCCCCCAGCACGCTTACATAAACTCGAGCATGACTAAGGTCATTGCTCACGTCAACCCTGGTAACTGATAGCGAAGTAGAATCAATTCGAGGGTCTTTTATCTGCTCTTGAACTATCCGAGCCATGATTTTCTGTATTTCTATGGACATTCTTTCTTGCCTGCGTTTGCTCATACTTCTACCCCCTTAACCAGTTGTACAAAATTATAACTCCCGGGGTATCTCTTCCAGAGTATAGGCTTCTATTATATCGCCCTCTTTGATATCGTTAAAATCTTGAATGCCTATGCCACATTCATAGTTTTCCATTACTTCTCGGACATCATCCTTGAAACGTTTCAGTGAAGCCAGTCTACCTTCGTAAACAATTACACCATCCCGCAAAACCCGCATATTGGCATTTCTTTGAATTTTACCATCAATAACATAGGATCCGGCTATCATACCTACATTGGGTACTTTAAAAGTCGCCCTAACTTCAGCCCGACCCAAATATTTTTCGCGGTATTCAGGATCAAGTAATCCTGCCATAGCCTTTTTCACGTCTTCAATGGCTTCATAAATGACGCGATAGAGGCGTACATCAATACCTTCGTCTTCTGCATATTTTCTGGCTTTTACGTCCGGACGGACGTTAAACCCTATTATTATAGCTTGAGAAGCTGAAGCCAGCATAACATCAGTCTCACTTATAGCACCAACCGCTGAATGGATTACATTTACTTTAACCTCATTGGTAGCCAGGCGCAATAGGGACTGGGCCAGGGCCTCGATGGAACCCTGTACGTCTCCCTTTATAATTAAGTTTAGTTCTTTAACATCAGCATCCTGCATCTGTTTAAAGAAGTCATCCAGGGAAACCTTGCTGCTCTGTTTCTGTTCTTCTATTTTCTTTTCGCTCAAGCGCAAGTTTATAACTTCCTTGGCAACTTTTTCATCACAGGCCAGTACTCTGCCTCCAGCCTGGGGTACTTCTGACCAACCAGTAATCTCAATCGGCATAGAGGGAAATGCCTGTTCTACTCTTCGCCCTTTATGATCCGTCATAGCTCGAACTTTGCAAAAGTTATTACCACTGATCAAACATTCGCCAATATTAAGAGTTCCCTTCAAAACCAGGACAGTTCCTACTGGACCTCGTCCCCGGTCTAACTGCCCTTCTATAACTACCCCCTCCGCCAAACGGTCAGGGTTAGCCTTAATTTCATGCATTTCCGCCACCAATAAAATCATTTCCAATAGATTTTCAATACCATCGCCCCGTTTTGCTGACACGGGAACAAATATTGTGTCGCCACCCCATTCTTCGGCAACGATACCATATTCAGTAAGCTGCTGCATAACCCGATCGGGGTTGGCTTCAGGCTTATCTATCTTGTTGACCGCGACTACAAAGGGAACATTGGCAGCCTTGATGTGGTTAATGGCTTCAATGGTCTGGGGCATAACTCCATCATCGGCAGCCACTACCAGTACTACGATATCAGTTAAATTTGCTCCCCGAGCCCGCATGGCAGTAAAGGCTTCATGACCCGGGGTGTCGATAAAGGTAACCCGGCTATCGTTGACGGTAACCTGGTATGCCCCTATGTGCTGAGTAATGCCACCAGCTTCACCTGAAACTACATCTGCTTTGCGGATTCTGTCAAGTAATGAGGTTTTACCATGGTCAACATGCCCCATAACCGTAACTACCGGAGGACGCGGTGTAAGGCTGGCTTCCTCATCATGTATTTCTTCCAGTAATTTTTCTTCTTCTGATATGGCTCGTTCAACCTTAACCTCATAAAGGCTAGCAACTATTTCAGCAGTCTCAAAATCTATGCTCTGATTTATAACTGCCATGATACCTAATTCCATTAGTTTTTTAACAATCTCAGCTGACCCTCTATGCAGTTTCTCAGCCAGGTCCCTTACTGTAATATTATCCTCTATACTAATTTGGTCCGGCAGTTGCACCATAATTTCCTCTTTTTTCCGTTTATGTTTTTGCTTTCTGCCTGGTCTGCTGTAGTCCCTGCGGATTACAGCGGGACCGGTTTTCTTAGGCCCTTTACTTTTATCAAATTTACCCGGTTTGACCGGCTGAGCGCTACGATTATCCTTTGCTTTAGCGGCATCTATATTTCGCTTATCCTCCGGCAAATTCTTATTATCACGCCGAGGCTGTTCCGGGCGCTGCTGAGCTGGTCTCTGTTTCGTTGGTGTAAAAGGTCTTTTGCCATCTCCGGTTCTTTTTTCATTTACAGGTTCCTGTTTTTGCTGTCTTTCCACAACCTGTCGATCATTATTTTTAAATCTTCCCTGATCACGCCCAGTTGAATCTACAGCTTTATTTCCCGGTTGCATAGTCCTTTCCGGTAAACGCCTATCCTGGCGCGCTTTATCTAACGGACGTCTATCCTGTTCAGCCCTACCTGGAGACCGTCTATCATCCTTCTGAGGTTTTACAGCCGGTTTACCAGGTGGTATTCTTCTACCATCTGATACTGTACGTTCCGTCCTGGCAGGTTCGCCCTTAATCGGCCGTTCTGTCTTAGAGGCGGGCTGTAAAGCGGGCCGGGAACCGGGCTGTGGAGCGCTCCCGGGAGCGGACCTGGATAGTTGCCGGCCTTTCACTCCGGTTTCCGGCGCTTTACCTGCAGGGATACCTGAACTATCCCCTTTTACGGCCTTTTCTCCTTTGCCAACAGCTTTTTCATTTAGTTGTTTCTTAACCCAGTTAGCCTGAGATTCCTCCAGAGTGCTCATATGATTCTTTACATCCAGCCCCATATTTAATAATGTATTAACCATATCCTTACTGGTCATTCCCAGGTCCTTAGCTATTTCATGTACCCTTACTTTGGCCATTCAACCACCCCCGTACTATTTAGCCCTTCTCCCCTTGACTTTAGCAGTTTCATAATCGAATTCGCCATTCCCGGTTCATTTATAGTAACAGCAACCCGGTAAGCTTTTCCCACCGAAGTGCCGAGTTCAAATTTATCCCCCAGAGTCACCCAGGGTATTTTTTGTTTTTTACAAACGGTAAGTAATAATTCCCGGGTGTTTTCGGAAATATCGCAGCTCATAATCAATAAATAAGCCCGTCGTCTGAGCAAACTGGATCTTACTACCATGGTTCCCGAAGATATTTTCCCGGCCTTCTGGGCAAAACCTATCATACCATAAATCTTTTGCAAATAATCACACACCTAATAGTGTTTTAATTTCGAATTCTTAATTTTATCCTTATATTTGACTTTTCAGTATATCTATAACTTCATCAGGAATATCATGTTCCAATGCCTTTTGCAAGCTTTTACCCTTTAGAGCCTGTTGCAGGCAATCAAGCTGAGGACAGATATAAGCACCACGACCAGATTTCTTACCGCTTTTATCAATTTCAATGCTACCTTCCGGAGTACGTACTATCCTGAGTAGTTCTTTCTTATTTTTCATTTCTCTGCATCCCACACACATACGCAGGGGAATTTTACGAGTCCTGGCCATCTATGTCGGCCTCCTCCATAAACTGGCTCTCGTTTTTAATATCAACTTTCCAGCCAGTAAGTTTGGCTGCTAAACGGGCATTTTGTCCTTCTTTACCAATAGCCAGAGATAGCTGATAATCCGGAACTACGACCGTAGCCATTTTAGCTTCCTCATTCACATATACTGCCAGCACTTTAGCTGGACTAAGGGCATTGGCTATATATTTTTCTGGGTCTTTATCATACTTAATGATATCAATTTTTTCTCCATCGAGCTCAGCAACTATATTCTGAACTCTAAGTCCCCTGGGTCCAACACAAGCACCAACCGAATCTACTCTTTCATCCAGTGAGTGCACAGAAATCTTGGATCGGGCCCCTGCCTCACGGGCAATAGATTTAATCTCCACTATACCATCATAAATCTCCGGTACCTCTAATTCAAATAAACGCCGTAGAAAACAGGAGTTAGTTCTGGATACAAATATATTAGGACCTTTGGAAGTATTCTTAACTTCGTAAATATAGGCTTTTATCCTCTGTCCAATTTCGTATCTTTCTCCGTTAATCTGATCTGAGGGGAGCATAATGCCTTCGGTTCTTCCCAATGTGATATAGACAGTTCTAGCTTCAATACGTTGAATAGTACCAGTAACGATTTCCCCTTCTCTTTCTAAAAATTCCTCATAAATAAGACTTCGCTCTGCTTCTCGCAGCTTCTGTATAACCACCTGTTTAGCAGTCTGAGCAGCTATGCGGCCGAAATCGGTCGGAGTAGCTTCTACATATACCATATCCTCTGCTTTACAATCAGGGTAAAGTTCCATGGCTTCCGCTATTTCTATTTCCAGGCGAACGTCCTCTACTTTATCAACCACTTTTTTCTGAGAAAAGACTCTTACTTCTCCACTTAAATCGTTAAATTCTACACTTACATTTTGGGTGGTGCCAAAATTTTTCTTATAAGCAGTATTCAGTGCTGCTTTTATGGCTTCGATAAGAGCAGCTTTGGGAATACCACGTTCTTTTTCTATTTCGTGCAATGCCTGTATTAATTCATTAGACATTGTTTTTCCTCCTTAATAATCCGGATGTAGTCTTACTGTAGAAAGTAAATCTCGAGGGATATCCAAGATGTTCTCATCTACTTTCACCTGAATGTATTTATCATTTACCCCCGTAAGTACTCCAGTGATTTTATTGGGTCCATTATAGCCCTTAAGCATTCTTACTTTTACATTAGACCCCTGAAAACGCAGGAAATCTTTATCCTTTTTTAAAAGACGATCCAGACCAGGTGAAGAAACTTCGAGATGGTCATAATAAAAATCACCTTCATCTACCAGAGGTTTAATTATACGGGTTACATGAGTGCATAGATTTAAGTCAACTCCCGCTTCAGAATCTATAAATATTCGCAGAATTTGCTGTTGGTTTTCTTTACGATATTCAAGTGCGACCAGCTCTATATTGTCCTGTTCCAGTTCCCTCGTAATTAAATTTTCGAGGTCCTGTACCTTTCCCAGTAAAATCACCCCCAGTAGTTTTTCATCAATTAACGCTATATTACAATAGAAAAAGTGGGCAGAAACCCACTTGTTTAGAACAGATATTAGTAAGCTTGGTATCAGTATATCATAATGCTAATAATTTATACAAGTAAGAGTAGATATCTCTTAAGCAAAAAGATTTATCTGGCTACTCTCAGGTAGACCATGGAAACAATTATTCTGCTTGAGTACTTCCATAGCTGTTTTGTTCAGGCGGGTTCGCTGCTGAAAATCTTCAATTGATACAAAACTCCCGCTGGCTCTGGCCTCTACAATATTTTGAGCCGCAGTAGACCCTACATTGGGTAACGCTGAGAAAGGAAAAAGCAGGCCCTCTTTATAAACGGTAAAGCGGTGGGCCTCAGAATCATAAAGATCAACAGGATAAAACTTGAACCCCCGCACGTACATCTCCAGTGCCAGTTCCAGCACCGGCAGTAACTTCTTTTCTTTCTGGGGAGCCTTAAATCCCATCCGGTTAATTTCTTGTATCCTGCGGGCTATGCTATCAATACCTGAAAGCATAGTTTCGGCTTCAAAATCTTCAGCCCGGATACTGAAAAAACTGGCATAAAACTCGCGGGGATAATAAACTTTAAAATAGGCAATGCGAAAGGCCATCATAACATAAGCAACGGCATGGGCCTTGGGAAACATGTACTTAATTTTTTGACAGGATTCAATATACCATTGTGGTATATTAGACTCCTGCATTACATCAACCTGTCCCTTCTTTAATCCCTTCCCCTTACGGACATTTTCCATAATTTGGAATGCTCGGTTCTTCTCAATTCCCTGCTGTATTAAATAAATCATAATATCATCCCGGGTACAAATAACCTCATTAAGGTTGGCTATTTCTCTTTCAATCAAAGTTTGAGCATTGTTAAGCCAAACATCGGTGCCATGAGAAAGTCCGCTTATTCTTACCAGTTCAGAAAAAGTCGTGGGTCGGGTAGCCTCCAACATTTGCCGAACAAAGCGGGTACCAAATTCTGGTATTCCATAAGTCCCAACACTGGTACCAATATCATCCGGTATAACTCCTAGAGGCTCTACAGAAGAAAAAATAGCCATGGTTTGTTTATCGTCAAGGGGTATATTTAATGCTTTAACACCAGTGAGATCTTCCAATTGTTTAATAACCGTGGGATCATCATGGCCTAGAATGTCCAGTTTAACCAGTTGTTCGCCAATAGCATGATATTCAAAGTGGGTAGTTATTACTCCAGATTCTTTGTTATCAGCGGGGTGCTGCAAAGGAGTAAATTCGAGTATGTCATGATCTTGCGGAACTACGATAAGGCCACCAGGATGTTGCCCGGTAGTTCTCCTTACTCCAGTAATACCTTGAACCAGCCGTTCTACCTCGGAATTCTTGATAGTAACCTGTTTTTCCTCGGCATATTTTTTCACAAATCCATAAGCAGTTCGCTCGGCAATAGTGGAAATGGTACCGGCCCGGAATACATTTTCACTGCCAAATAACTCTTCCACATACTGGTGGGCCCTGCTTTGATAATCTCCAGAAAAGTTTAAATCAATATCCGGTACTTTATCACCTTCAAAGCCCAGGAAGGTCTCAAAAGGTATGTCGAATCCGTCATCAAGCATACTGGTACCACACACGGGACAATCTTGCGGTTCCAAGTCAGCACCACAGCCGACTGCGGGATCTGACACAATTTCACAATAGCAACAGGAGGGGCAGAGCCGGTGTGGTGGTAATGGATTAACCTCGGTTATCCCGGTTAAATAAGCAACCAGGGAAGAGCCGACGGACCCTCTTGAACCAACCAGATAACCGTCCTGGTTGGATTTCTTAACCAGTTTATGGGCAATCAGGT
The DNA here is from genome assembly GCA_964489585.1 of uncultured Syntrophomonas sp. Taxonomy (GTDB): domain Bacteria; phylum Bacillota; class Syntrophomonadia; order Syntrophomonadales; family Syntrophomonadaceae; genus UBA4844. Next base: position 1,249 of record CAZAZH010000006.1, on the reverse strand, counting down.
AGAGCACGCTAAATCCATGCCGGGTAATGGAATCCAGTTCACGTTCAATCCTATCTTTTATCTCTTCTGGGATCTTATCACCATAGAGTTTATATGCCCCTTCCCAGGTAAGTCTTATTATGTCTTCCTCAGCCGAATCGATTTTGGGTGGATAGAAACCATGCGGTACCGGTTGTAAGACTTCTATCATTTCATTAATTAAAACGGGGTTGTCAATAACCACCGCCTGGGCTTCTTCCTTTTCCAGGTATGAAAACTCATCTAGCATTTCAGCAGTAGTTTTAAAATACAAGGGGGCTTGCTCCTCAGCATCCTCATAGCCCTGACCAGATTGAATAATTCGGCGATACACCTCATCCTGTGGCTCTAAAAAATGCACATCTCCAGTAGCCACTACTGGCTTATTAAGCCGCTTCCCCAGTTCAACAATACGCCGGTTCAATTGCTTTATGTATTCATTATTCTGTGCCCGACCCTCACGGACCAGAAATTCATTGTTGGCCAGGGGCTGAATTTCCAAATAATCATAAAATGATGCTATTTTCTCCAAGTCCTCTTCGGCAACACCATCAAGCAGAGCCTGGTACAGTTCTCCAGCCTCACAGGCTGAGCCCAGCAAAATACCCTCTCGGTGCTTCTCCAGTTCACCGCGGGGGATACGAGGCTGGCGGTAAAAATAATTCATATAAGATATGCTAACTAGATAATACAGGTTTCTTAAACCAGTTTGATTACGGGCCAGTAAAACAATATGGTAGGGAGTATCCTTTTTATCATCCTCTACCAGGTATCCCTCCACCCCATAAATTACCTTAATTTTATGTTCTAATGATGCCTGGTGAGCCTCGGGAAAAGCCTGAGTGCATCCATGATCTGTTATAGTAATAGCCGGATGCTGCCATTCTGCTGCCCTTTTAATCAAAGTTGATACATTACACAAACCATCCATAGCGCTCATTTTGGTGTGGGCATGCAACTCAATTCGTTTTTGCCTGGCATTATCGCTTCTAAGTTGTTTGTGCACCTCAATGTAGGCTTCAAGAAACAGCACCAGTTCACGAGCATTATCATCATAACGCAGGTTACCGCTGGCTTTTACCCACTGCCCCTCTTCTATCCGATCCTCATCCAGGGTATCTAGAAATGTTTTAATTATCAAGGAGTCGCTGTAGTCGGTGAGATAATAGGTAACAACATATCTATTACCCCGAATATTGCTTATTTCTTTCTTCCATACCTCACCTTCCAC
>CAZAZH010000005.1:26076-38790 GCA_964489585.1 uncultured Syntrophomonas sp. | reverse complement strand
AGAAACTGGCCCGGCAACTGGCGGATAAGTTTCGGGATGATAATATTGAAATAGTAATTGGACCTGCTCTGGGCGGTATTGTAGTAGCTTACGAGGTAGCCCGGCAGCTTAATGTGCCGGCCATATTTACCGAAAGGTTAGATGGGGAAATGGTTCTTAGGAGAGGTTTCTTATTGGATGCCGGACAGCGGGCTCTAGTAGTTGAAGACGTGGTAACTACCGGTGGTTCGGTAAGGGAAGTAATGAACGTGGTGGAGAAGTTTGGCGCCAAGGTAGTAGGCGTTGGCGTACTGGTAGATAGAAGTAACGGTCAGGTGGATTTTGGGGTAAAACAGGAAGCAGTTTTAAAAATGGATATTACTTCCTGGGAATCCGCTGATTGCCCCCTCTGCGCCAAGGGCAAACTACCTCTGGTGAAACCGGGCAGTCGCTCTAAATAGGAGGGAATATGAGTGCGGGTTTTTCTAAATGGACAGGAAATGTTTTTTGCTGAGGGTGGTTATGAATATATATTTATGAAACCCTATACTCGTCACCAGCATGAGGTAATTAAACGAAAAAATGGTGAATTAAACATACAAGTTTATGACAATGGAGTACAAATCCGCACCCTGGTGACCGAGAATGAGGTAAACACTCTGATTAACCGGGATGTAGCTATAGATACGGTAAATAATAAAATCTACATACTGGAAGAAGACAGCAAAGTCCAGAAAAACCCGGATGGTTCTGTAGAGGTATTGTAAGGCATTGTAAGGGCAAGCAAGGGGGACGGTTCTTTGTGCTTGCCAACTCCTAACTCCTAATTCCTAACTCCTCACCTATCCTGGCCTCTCCGGGATTAGCCATTATAGTCCAGTAGTTATCGTAAATCACCATGCCTGGACGGGCGCCGCCGGGTTTACGCACATTGGCCCGGAAAGTATAATCCACCGGCACTTTGCTGGATTCCTGGGCTTTGCTGAAATAGGCTGCCAGGTTAGCCGCCTCCTCCAGGCTCTGGTCTGGAACATCATGAATAGAGGTTACGTATGGTGGGAGTTTAACTATCACATGAGTTCCGGGAATATCTTTGGCATGCAGCCACAAGTCATGACCCCGAGCCTGTTTTAGGGTCAGGATATCATTCTGGCGGTTATTTCGTCCCACCATAATCTCCAGTCCATCAGAGGAAATAAAGGTTCGCGGCTCACTGCGCTGCTGCTGTTTCTTGCGTTTGCCGTGTTCTTTCAGATAATCCTCTTTTTCCAATTCTTCAATAATTTCATCCAGTTCACTCATGCTCTCAGCCTGTTTAATGGCCACTAAAACTGATTCCAGGTAGTCAATATCCTGCTGGATTTCAGCCAGTAATTTCTCCAGATGTTTGAGGGCAGAACGGCTCTTGTTGTAAATTTTAAAATACCTTTGAGCGTTTTGGATGGGAGTATAGCGTGGATCCAGGTTAATAGTTACCGGTTCTCCGCTATAAAAATCCTCTAACTGGGCCGCAGTGTCACCCTTTTTAAACTGGTAAGCATAGGAGGTTAACAGCTCCCCCCAGGTTTTATACTTTTCATTCTCCAGGGCTCTGTTTTTATCTCCTTCCTGTAGGAATTGCTTGCGATAAGCCTTATCCAGCAGTACCTTGATATTGCGGGTAATATTGGTTTTGCTGGAATCCAGGCGAATCTTATCCAAACGCTGCTGGTAGTAAGCATCAATTCCGCTATTGGCTGAAGGATAAACTATGCTTTTGCCAACGAATGGTAACGGATACGGGGATATGACAAATTCCCAGGGCTCGCTATTTTTATAGAGTAACCGGGTTTCCAACTGACCATCATCTATAGTGGCAATAGTCTTTTGCACCTGCTTAAAAATATTGCTAAATTCAAATTCTCCACATTCTTCTACCGGCATATCGGGATTAATGCCGGCTGCCTGGCATATCTCTCCGGAACTAAAGGGGCTGATGCCGCTTAAAACCTTAAAGAGCGCCGATGACAGGGTACAATCAGCCTCCTGTTTCCACATAAGCTGAACAAAATCGGTAAAGCTACAGGAAAGAGGATTCAGTTTACCCTGGTCCGGTGGGTTAATGTAGTTTTTACCCGGCAAAACTTCCCGGTAGGAACTGAGGTCACTGCCGTATTTTTTAATAGCGTCCAGTATAATCTGGTTTTCCGGATTTATGAGTATGATATTGGAATGACGCCCCATAAACTCGCAGACTAATACCCTGGTTTTCCATTCCCGAAACTCATCCAGGGCCTCTATGTATATATGTACTATGCGCTCAAAGTCCACCTGCTCGATGGCCTTAATTTTTCCCCCTTCCAGGTACTTACGTAATAGCATACAAAAAGCGGGTGGGTTGCTGGGATTTTCCTTTCTCTGTTCACAATAATGCATCCTGGCCCAACGTGGGTTAGCAGATATAAGCAATCGCCGGGGTTTACTTCCCGGAGCTCGTGTCAGGAATACTATTTCGTCCTTTTCGGGTTGGTATATTTTATCTATGCGGGCATTGCCAAGGTCATGGTCTAACTCCTGGCACACCGCTCTGATAGCAATGCCATCAAAAGGCATGGTCTATGGCCTCCTTTAAACGGGCTAAGTAACAGCAAAAGTATAGCATTAGAGTCGGGCTATTACAAATAATCATGTTTTCCCTTTACCTAAAATTCTTATAGTAAGATAAAATAGTAGTAGGAAAACCCGACGTGAGTCACAAGAACCGTCCGAGACTGCTGAAAAAGTATCATAAATGTCATCCTGAGGAGCTGCAGGCGACGAAGGATCTCTTTGGAATTCCTTAATGTTGGGGTTTACGCTAATTAGATTCTTCGCTATCGCTCAGAATGACACGTAAAAAAGACTTTTTCAGTGGTTTCGAACCGTCCCCATGACTCATCCAATGCAGTGGAGGTTATTAATGGAGAATCTGGACAAAGTAAATAGTCTTTATAAAAATACTATAGAACAGGTTTTGATTATAGAAAGCTGCAAAAAGGATATTTCTATGCAAGTACTTATGGTTCGGGATGAGAAACGCTGGAGTCTAATCCTGGAGTTTCTCGAACATGACCTGCAAAAACATTTGCTTTTGGAACAGGCGGCGGTAATAGCTATTAATAATGGGGCAAGTGAAATAATACAGGATTTGGAGAACCTGTACCAACATACCAATGGACCCGACCTCATGACAAAAATAAGGACCGAGTGTTTCCAGGTAGAAAAATTTATCAAGCTTATTAAAAAGGGGATGAAACATAAAGACTGGTTAAGTTTCACCGAGCGCCGGGCAATGCAGGAAATAAGCAAGTTTGTATTGGAACAAGCCCGGGAGTACAATAAATTGTAGTTAATTTATTTTGGAGGTAAGTTTATGGCAGAGAAAACAAGAGTAATCGTAACCGGAGTACTGGGAAAAATGGGGTTGGAAACGGTAAAAGCAGTTTCCTTAGACGAGGATTTGCAACTGGTGGGACTGGTGGATATACGTGGTAGGGGAGAAAAACTTTCTCAGCTAAGCCAGCTGCAAGATATAGATTTAAAAGTAGGAAATGACCTGGATAAGGTAATTGAAAAAACTAATCCCCGGGTAATGATTGACTTTACTAATCCCCAGGCGGTGTTTAATAATACCCGGACCGCTTTAAAGAATAAAATTACCTGCGTGGTAGGGACTACCGGTCTTAATGAAGTAGAACTGCGCCAGTTGGAAAAACTGGCAGTGGATAATAAGGTGGGCCTGGCCATAATACCCAATTTCGCTATTGGAGCAGTCCTGATGATGAAATTCGCCCGGGAAGCAGCCCGCTATTTTCCTGACGTTGAAATTATTGAACTGCACCATGATCAAAAAATGGACGCTCCCTCCGGGACTGCCATTAAGACGGCAGAATTGATAAACGAAAGCCGTACTAGTCGGGTTCCCAGAAATGTCCGGGAGTTTGAAAAAATCGCCGGCTGTAGGGGGGGTAATCTAGACCAGGTAAGAATACATAGTATTCGTCTACCAGGGCTAGTTGCCCACCAGGAAGTTATTTTTGGGGGCTCCGGCCAGACCTTGAAAATTCGCCATGATTCCATCGACCGGGCTGGATTTATGCCAGGAGTGCTAATGGTGGTCAAAAAGATGATTGATCGCCAGGGCCTGGTTTACGGTATGGAAAACCTGCTCTAAGCCCAGGAATTTATAGGTTAAAATTCTGAGTATACGCCGGCAGATGAACGGTGTTAACGGGTCAAGCAGATAACCAGATTATGTAACCTGTAGTATATATAAGCATTGTGTGCTATTATTTTACAATAAGTACAGGATTATAAGGAGAGGTGAATAAATGCCCAAACAGGATTTTCAGGTGGTTTTCTGGGGAGTCAGGGGTTCCCTGCCGGTGCCTGGAGCAGATACCATCCGTTTTGGCGGCAACACCTCCTGCGTCCAGGTTCAAATTGGTGAGAATCTGATTATTCTAGACGCGGGAACAGGAATTTTCAGGCTGGGTCACCAATTAACCAACAGCTCCACGACAATAACGGGAGATATCTTTATTACCCATACTCACTGGGATCACATTCAGGGTTTTCCCTTCTTCGGATCTGCATTCAAGCCCGGCAACCGATTTACCATTTATGGACCGGTCAAAACAGACCAGACCTTCGCCGATCTCATGAAAGGGCAGATGGTCTACCAACATTTTCCGATTAGTCTGGATGATATGGGGGCCCAGATTAACTTCCGTGAACTGACCAGCGGTGCCGATTTGGGTTTAAAAGATGGAATAAGGGTGCGAACCGTACATAATAACCACCCCGACGGTGGGCTTTCCTATCGTATAGACCATGATGGCCGTTCCTGCTGTTATGTTACTGATACCGAGCATTACGAATACATAGATCCAGATATTAAAGCCTTTATTGCTGATTCCGATCTGGTCATCTATGATGCCAATTTTACCGATAAAGAGTACCAGGGATATGAGCAATTTACCTCCAAAAGAGGCTGGGGCCATTCCACCTGGCAGGAAGGCATTAAACTGGTAGAGGCAGCCGGTGCACGAAAATTAGTTCTCTTTCATCACGCCAATTTCCACAGTGACAAAGACATGGAAACCATAGAAAAAGATGCCCGCAAACGCTATCCCGACTGTGTAGCAGCACGAGAAGGAATGGTGATAACCCTGTAATGAAACAAACGAAACAGGGGAATGACGTTCTTTTTGTTAGGTTTTTCATTCTATAAACGTCCCTCTGTTTGACGTTAAGGAAAACCTGCTCTAAACCCAGGATTTATTAAAGGGGAGGGTTCCTCACTTACGCATAAGCGTAGGTGAAGAACCCTCCCTTTCTTATATTTTAGACAAGCACCACATTTAGCCAGAGTACATATAATGCTATTAATTGTAGCCGTAGTCTATGGTCAAGGGGGAGTTATGGTGAGTTCCGTACTTTCTGGAATTAAAATTGCAGTATTAGGTGGCGATGAGCGAGAGCTTATTCTAGTAGGCAAACTTGTACAAATGGGGGCTACAGTGGCTGTATCTGGTTTTCCCCGAGAAAAAATAGGCCCGGGTGCCTTTGCCGTTCATACTGTAGAAGAAGCATGTAAAGATGCCGAAGTAGTAATTTTACCTTTACCTGGTACCAGTCCTGATGGTTTAATCCGGGCGGTATATGCTGAAAGCAATTTAATGCTTACCGAAAAAGCTATCCAGTCAATGGCTAAAAATGCACTGGTTATAATTGGCTCAGCCCGGTCATTTCTTAAGGAATGGGCACAGACCTACGGGTTTAACTTGATTGAAATAATTGAAATGGATGAAATAGCCATACTTAATTCCATCCCTACGGCCGAAGGCGCTATCCAGATAGCCATGGAAGAAACACCCATAACTATTCATGGCAGTAAAACTTGTGTAATTGGTTTTGGCAGGACGGCTATCACATTGGCCCGGACCTTGAAAGCATTGGGTTCCGATGTTACCGTTATCGCCCGTAACCCGGGGCAATTGGCCCGGGCATATGAAATGGGGTGTAAACGGGCCACCTTTCCTGAACTGCGCGAAGTTATGAATAGTGCTGATATAGTGTTTAACACGGTTCCGGCTATGGTTATCACCAGGGATATTCTTAAATATACCAATTCCAGTGTGCTCATAATTGACCTGGCCACACAACCAGGAGGAACCGATTTCGAAGCGGCCAATACCTATGGGCTCAAGGCTATTCTTGCCCCCGGTCTGCCCGGCAAAGTTGCCCCGGTATATGCCGGCAAAATTCTGGCAGATGTTGTTCCACGATTAATTATAAGTGAACTGACCAAAGTAGATGCCGGTTTACTATTTGCATGAGGGGAGGTGTAGAGATTGCTGGAAAATCATAGCCGGTTAAGGGGTGTCCGGGTTGGGGTAGTAGTTACCGGTTCTCATTGTACCATAGGGGAAGTAATACCCCAGATTAGAGAGCTTAAGAGTGAAGGCGCTGATATTTTACCTATATTTTCATATACGGTTGACGAGACTGATAACCGCTTTTACCAGGTTCAGGATCTGAAAACCCAAATTCACGAAATATGTAATAAGCCTATAATTAATACTATAGTCGGAGCTGAACCGATTGGCCCGCAAAAACTCCTGGATGTGGTGGTGGTTGCGCCGGCAACCGGAAATACTATAGCCAAACTGGCCCATGGAATAGTAGATACGCCAGCGTTAATGGCAGTTAAAGCCCATCTGCGTAATCAAAGACCGGTGGTAATAGCTATTTCCACCAATGATGCCCTGGGCATTAATGCCCGTAATATTGGACTTTTAATTAATATGAAAAACATATATTTTGTTCCCTTCCGCCAGGATGACCCATTCAATAAATGCAATTCTCTGGTTGCTAGCATGGATAAATTATTAGACACGGTAATATTTGCCCTGCAAGGAAAGCAATTGCAGCCAATTTTACTTGGTCCCAATTCGGTTTCTTGAGAATTAAAAATCGCAGTGCTAAAATAGAGACCAGAGTTTTTTAACAGGAGGTACTGGTTGTGGCTGAGGGAATAAAGTTAGCACTGGTTGGGGCAACAGGTGCAGTTGGGCAGGAAATGCTTAACATCATGGAGGAGAGAAAGCTTAAAATAAAAGAGCTACTCTGCCTGGCTGATCCCCGCGAGGCAGGGAGCAAAGTGAAATTTGCCGGAGAAGAACTGACAGTCCGGGCTGCCAACAATGATGCTTTTAAATGGGCTGATGTTGCCATGTTCGCCGTAGGTACTGACATTAGTAAACAATTGATACCAGAGGCCGTAGCTAATGATTGTGTGGCCATTGACAATAGTTACGCTTTTCGGTTGGACGATAATGTTCCCCTGGTAGTACCGGAGGTAAACCCTGAAGATGTGAATTGGCATAAAGGCATAATTGCTAATCCCAATTGTTCCACCATTATTATGGTAGTAGCTATTAATCCCATTCACCAGGCAGCAGGCCTAAAAAGGGTAGTAGTTTCTACCTACCAGGCGGTATCCGGAGCCGGTAAAGCAGGCTTGGATGAACTGGACCAGCATGTTAAGGCCCATATTGAAGGTAGCCAGCCGGTATTGGAGGTATTCCAGCATCCGATAGCATTTAATCTTATACCTCATATTGACGTTTTTGTTGAAGAAGATTATACCCGGGAAGAAATGAAGTTGGTTTGGGAGACCCGTAAAATCATGCATGCTCCCAACCTAAAAATTGCTGCCACCGCCGTAAGGGTACCGGTATACCGGAGTCATTCCGAATCGATTAACCTGGAAACCGAGAAACCCCTGTCAGTTACCCAGGCCCGGGATATTTTATCTCAGGCTCCGGGAATAGTAGTACAGGATGACCCTCAGAACAACAAGTATCCTATGCCTCTTTTTACTTCTAACCGGGATGAGGTGTTTGTGGGCAGGATACGACGAGATATATCGATCGATAACGGTCTGGCTATTTGGGTAGCAGCTGACCAGATTAGAAAAGGAGCAGCAACTAATACCGTACAGATAGCCGAACTGGTAATTGAGAAAAACCTTTATTAAGAAGGTGTATATATTTGAAAATAGCTGTACAGAAGTTCGGAGGAACTTCCCTTACCACCCCTGAGTTGCGGTCACGGATCAACAGTATTGTTAGTTCCACCATTAGTTCAGGCTCTAAAGTGGTAGTTGTAGTATCAGCTATAGGAAGAGAAAAAGATCCATATGCCACCGATACATTTATTAATTTGGTAAAGGAAATTAACCAGGAACCCCTGGCTCGAGAAATGGACCTGATTATGTCCTGTGGAGAAATAATATCGGGAGTATTATTAGCCAATTACCTTTCTAGTACAGGTATACCATCTAAATTCCTTACTGGAGAACAGGCAGGCCTGGTTACCAACAGCAATTTTGGTAATGCCCATATTTTATATGTTAACCCCAGAAATATATTAGATTGTCTGGAAAAGGGCATTACCCCGGTAGTAGCAGGATTTCAGGGTATCAGTGAACAGGGAGAACTTACTACTTTAGGACGGGGAGGTAGTGATACTACTGCCAGCGCCCTGGGAGTAGCCTTAAATGCAGAAATAATTGATATTTTTACTGATGTGGAGGGCATTATGACGGCAGACCCTCGCATAGTAACTAATGCCCGTTTGCTAGAAGCTATAAGTTATAATGAAATCTGCCAATTAGCGCGCGAAGGTGCCAGGGTAGTTCATCCCCGGGCTATAGAAATTGCCATGCAGGGAAATGTACCGCTACGGGTGAGATCTACCAGACTGGATAGCCCCGGTACTTTAATAAGTAACCGGCTTTATCATAGTAATCCCCCCCACCTGATTAAAGATCAACTAATTACAGGAATAACCTATACATCTAATCTATGTCAGATTAAAATAGAGGGTAGCACGTTTAATGGGAAAACCCAGCTAGAATTAAATGTTTTTAAGAGCATGGCTGATGCCGGTATAAGTGTTGATTTTATAAGTGTTCAGATGGACCGCATTGTTTTTACCGTCCAGGGTGAACAGGCGGAACGGGCCTGGCAGGTGCTTAAAAGGATTAACATCGAACCCATAATGGAAAAGAATTGCGCCAAAGTGGCGGTAGTGGGGGCAGCCATGACCGGAATCCCAGGTGTAATGGCTAATGTAGTGGCGGCCTTGAAAGCCCAGGATATTGCTATACTCCAATCCGGAGATTCCTATACCAATATATGGTGTCTGGTTAAGGAGGAAGATTTAGACAAAGCCGTATGTGCTTTACATGATAAATTCGAATTGGGAAATTAAAATAGAAGTGGCGGTGATAAAATGATGGTTCCCAGGCTGTTGACTGCAATGATAACTCCATATGATGATAAATTGCAGGTCAATTATGCCAGGGCGGCAGAACTGGCCGAACACCTGGCCGATAATGGTACAGAAGGAATAGTAGTTAGCGGAACTACCGGTGAATCTCCGGTTTTAACCGATGAAGAAAAACTAAAACTATTTGCAGCTGTAAAAAACAAAATAGGTAAACGTATCCCGGTTTGGGCAGGAACCGGTTCCAACGATACAAATCATTGTTTGGAATTAAGTAAAGAGGCAGAAAAATTAGGTGTCGATGGGGTTATGCTAGTTTGCCCTTATTATAATAAACCCAGTCAAGAGGGATTATACCAGCATTTTAAAGAGATTGCCGAGGCTATATCTCTACCTGTAATGCTCTATAATGTTCCAGGTCGTACCGGAATTAACTTGCTGCCGGAAACAGTTGCCAGGCTGGCGAAAATAGAAAATATAGTTGCTATCAAAGAGGCCAGCGGCAGTATGGACCAGGTATCCACTCTGATGACCCTGCTACCCGACGATATGACAGTTTACTCCGGTGACGATTCTTTGACCTTACCTATGATGGCCCTGGGTGCACGCGGTGTGGTAAGTATTGCATCTCATCTGATAGGCAATGAAATATTGGCTATGATAGATGCTTTTTATAACAGGGAGACTAAACGGGCGTTTGACTTACATAAACAGCTTTTTCCTATATTTAAAGGGCTGTTTATTGCTACGAATCCGGTTCCCCTGAAAGAGGCCTTAAACCAATTAGGTCAAAGTGTAGGCGGATTACGCCTGCCCCTGATAGAGGCTAATGAAACAGAAAAGATATTTATTCGGGAATTATTATCTAATGCAAAATTATTACCGTAAGGAATGCTTTTTAGGATAGACGAAAAAGTCTATCCTAAATATTTACATAACAAAAGCTGCCATTACATGAAGTTGTATATAACCACCGTATAGGCTATAATAAGCAAGGTGGTTGTGTTCGGAACTTAAAACTGAATAAAGGAGGTGTTAGGGTGTCGGATGCTGATTCCCGTATACAGATTATTTCCCTGGGCGGTTTGGGGGAAATAGGCAAGAATATGACGGCTATCCGATATCAGGATACCATTGTTGTAATTGACGCTGGTCTGATGTTTCCTGAAGAGGAGCTCCTCGGAATTGACGTCGTAATTCCTGATATTACTTATTTGTTGGAAAATAAAGAAAAGGTTAAGGCAATTTTATTAACCCACGGGCATGAGGATCATGTCGGCGCCCTTCCTTATCTTTTAAAAGAGATGGATGTACCAGTGTATGGAAGTCGACTTACTCTAGGTATAGTGGAAGGAAAGCTAAAAGAACATGACCTTAGGATCCAAAGCTTACATGCTATTAAACCGAGGGACATCGTAAAGCTCGGGCCTTTTGAAGTGGAGTTTTTTAGAGTTAGTCATAGTATACCCGATGCTATGGGTATAGCTATATATACTCCGCTGGGCATAATCCTGCATACTGGTGACATAAAGCTGGATCAGACTCCGGTTGATGGGCAGGTGGTGGACTTTCGCAAACTGGCGGAATTGGGAGAAAAGGGTGTCCTGGTGATGTTAAGCGATAGCACCAATGCTGATAAACCTGGCTTTACTATGTCGGAAAAGGTGGTAGGCAATACCTTTGATGACCTGTTTGGCAAATGTGAAGGCAGAATAATTGTAACTACCTTCGCTTCCAATGTGCACCGTATTCAGCAGGTGATATGTACTGCCCAAAGGTATGGCAGGAAGGTATCTATCGTCGGCCGCAGTATGGTCAATAATGTGAAGATATCACATGAACTAGGTTATATGGATGTGCCCGAGGGTATATTGATTGAGATGGAGGAAATAAATAAATATCCGCCTTATGAGGTGGTAATAGTTACTACCGGATCTCAGGGCGAACCTATGTCCGCCTTGACTCGTATGGCCACTGCCGACCACCGCTGGGTTAGTATTGAGCAGGGGGATACGGTAATTATTTCCGCTACTCCTATTCCCGGTAACGAAAAACTGGTGGCTAAAACAGTCGACCTGTTATTTCGCCAGGGTGCGGAGGTAATTTATGAAAAAACTATGGGGGTACATGTTTCCGGACATGCTTCCCAAGAAGAGCTTAAGATTCTACTTAATCTAATTAGACCAAGGTATTTCATACCGGTTCATGGAGAATATCGCCATCTCATGAAACATGCCAAACTGGCAGAAAGCCTGGGTATACCCCGCTCCCGGATATTCGTAGCCGAAAATGGCCAGATTATTGAGGTGGGTAAAAAGAAAGCCAGCATATCAGGCAAGGTTACTGCTGGTAAGATTCTGGTCGATGGTTTCGGAGTAGGTGATGTTGGTAATATTGTGTTACGTGACCGCAAGCAGTTATCCCAGGATGGCATAATGATTGTAGTGGTAACCATTAACAAAGATGGTGGCGATGTGGTCGCCGGACCTGATATAGTAACCCGTGGATTCGTCTATGTTCGGGAATCTGAAGAATTGATAGAGGATGCTCGGGAAAGGGTAAGGGAATCCCTGGATATATGTGCCAAAAAGAATATCACCGAGTGGGCAGTTATGAAAGCCCAGATACGTGAGCGTTTAGGCAAGCACCTGTACGATAAAACCGGCCGCCGCCCCATGATACTACCGATAATAATGGAAGTGTAAAGCATGATACGGGGACGGTCCTTTTAACACGATTTATGCTTCAGTTTAAGGTCTGATCCATTCAACCTTTCTACGGTTATTTCAAATGTAGCGGCTTAACCAAATATCTACCTAAGCGAATAGAAAGTATCAACTACCCGGTTTGAATACCGGGTAGTTTTTTATGCGCAGACCCGAGATTTGCAGGGATTTAACCAATACGTTCCTATGTAAGGTGTAGGGGCAGACCCATGTGTCTGCCCGCTCAGTGCCAAACTCTATAAGTCTCCACATATCTAGCTCAATTCATGCCTTAACAAATGGGGTCCACCTTACATTTCACACAGGCCTACCACCCCCGTATTCCTTTTCCCAGGAGAAAAACGGCATAACCTAAAGGGATTATTACATGGGGTGTAGAATTATGGAATTATTACCAGCGCTCGGAAATAAGATAAAATATTTTTAGGGAGGGGGAATATCGTGTTTAGGAGGATTTGTGCGGTATTTTTAATTATATTTTTAACTGCTGGTTTTATCGGATTAGTATGGGGAGAAAAAAATCTTTCTCTCGGGGAAACTGATACTTACGGGGAATTTAGGTATCAAATGATGGCAACAGGGGAAGGAATAGAGATTACTGGATATACAGGAACAAGTTCAGTAGTAGAAATACCTGCGGATATTGAGGGGGAGCCTGTTGTAAGTATTGGGCTTAGGGCCTTTAAAGAAAAAA
>CAZAZH010000005.1:0-25976 GCA_964489585.1 uncultured Syntrophomonas sp. | reverse complement strand
AGTGTTACCAATATTGGCGTTTCCGCTTTTAGGTACAATCTGCTAACATCATTAATAATTCCTAATAACGTTATAAATATTGATAGTTATGCTTTTTGTGAAAACCAATTAACAACAATAGCCTTACCAGATAGTGTTACTAATATTGGCAGTTTTGCTTTTAGTTATAATCAATTAACATCATTAATAATTCCCAATAGCGTTACGAATATTGGTAACTATGCTTTTACTAGAAACCGATTAACAACCATAGCCATACCAGATAGTATTACTAATATCGGCGGTTCTACTTTTAGTTATAACCAACTAACATCTATAACCATACCAGATAGCATTACATATATAGGCTGGGATGCGTTTCTTAATAACCAACTAACATCAGTAACCATACCCAAAACAGTCACGTATATCAACAGTACTGCATTTGACGGTAATCAAGGACATCCAGCTAATTTAACGATTAGAGGGGAAAGGGAGACAGAAGCTGAGAAATTTGCTCAACAGAAAGGTTACACTTTTAAAGAAATAGACTTAAACAATATTAAATTAGTAAGCACCTTCGAAGATATAAATGTAGCTTTGGGGACAAATAAAAACGAATTAGATTTACCTCGGGAAGTTGAAGTAACTTTAGTTGATAAAACTAAGCTTAACTTGGGGATACAATGGGATGACGGAACACCGGAATACGATGCTGATATACCGGGAGAATATTTCTTTACTGGGAATTTGATATTAGTAGAGGGCGTTATTAATACAAATAACCTGGCTGCGCGGGTAAAGGTAACCATAGCTGTAGGGGATGCCAATACCATAAGTTTATCAGCTCATCCTTCTAACGGAGGAACCGTAAGTGGTGGAGGGCTATACGCTCCAGGTAAAGCGATAACTGTAAAAGCTACCCCTAAAGAAGGTTATACCTTTACGAACTGGGAGGAAAACGGAGAAGAGGTTAGCCGGGATAGCCATTATTCTTTCACGGTTACAGCAGATAGATGTTTAGTAGCTAATTTCGCCGAAGTTGAAGTTCCTGTAATAGAGCCGGTGGTAATTAGCCCGGAAAACATTTATTTTAATAAAAACCATCCTGCTACTGTAATATTAAACATTCGGTGGGGGTCAGCCAATCGGGTAATTGGAATAACTGGTAAGGCTATGGGTGGTGCACTTTTAATAACGCTAGATGAAAATCAACATTACACCGTAACAGATTTTAATGATGGAACAGCTGCACTTAATATCAGTCCTAATTTTACTGATTTACTACCAATACCAATTACAGCGGTTCCGGACGGGACCGAATTATCATTAACTATCGCGTTCAATACTGGGGAAACACAAGGGGTAATTTTTAAGGTAGTAAGCGGACCTTTATATATTTCAACAGTAAGTGTTCCCATAGACAACCATCCTAATGCACGGCCCCAATCCGGATTAAATGAAGCTGATATGGTATATGAAACTGCCGTTGCACCCGGAATTACCAGATTTTTGGCGGTGTTTGATTTAAATAAAGCGATAGATAAGATTGGACCAGTTCGCAGTGCCAGAATGCATTTGATTCAATTAGCTTTAGATCATGGAGGAGCTTTTGCCCATTGTGGTGGTAGCCCTGATTCCCTTAATTGCATACCCAATTCTTCATTGATGGATTTTGACGAAATATATGGTTCGGGTTCATACTTCTACCGTTCCACTACGGGTCAAATAGCACCATATAATTTATATACAAGTACCAGCTTAATAAGTAAGGGTATTGCCGACCGGGGTGGAGATGTAAGTGCGCCGATAGGCTATACAAGAGGAGATATGCCGGGGGGAAACGCAGAATCCCAGATTAGTATTCAATTCCCCGGGCAGGATTACAAAATTGATTATATTTGGAACGTACAAAATCAGAATTATGAAAGAAGTGAAAAGGGTACCCAGTTAGTCTTAGATGACGAATCAATAGTAACCACAAATAACATAGTAGTAATGTATGCCCCCCATGAGAAAATATATAGGCAAGATATTAGGGAATGGGTTATAAATCCTAATATTATGGGAGCAGGGAAAGCTTGTTTCTATAGGGATGGCAAAGAGTGGCATGGCGAATGGACAAAACAAAGTTTATCTTCCCCAATGAGTTTCATGGTAAATGGGGAACCGTTTAAATTTGCTCCGGGCAATATATGGGTTCTAGTCGTACCAAAAAGACATTATGAGGTAGAACTTACTTCAGGTTGGAATACTCTATCAATACCATTGAAGCTCGAAAAGGACACAATCAGCGAAATTGTTGATGTAAGTAATATTGATATTATTTATGCTTATGATTCTATGAATAAAAGATGGATAGAAGCAGATGCCGGAATGCGTTTGCATCCTATGGATGCAATATATATTAAAGCGAATAATAATAATATTTCCCCCGCAAAACTTATTCCTTATAACGATCTATCTATAGGATATACAAAACAAATAAATAAAGGCTGGAATTTAATTGGTCCAGCATTGAATATAGGATCAATGGATGGCTATAAAATGGAAGCTAACCGGGTTATGGCATCTTTAAACAATAAGTATAGTCAAGTTATTAGTCAAAATGTAGGTAATCAGTTTGGGTGGGTTTATGTTAATGGAGATTGGAGAGCGCCATATATGTTTGCTGGCAAAGGGTACTGGGTTTATGCTTTTGAGGATACCGAACTAGCAGGGTTTAGCAGTACTCCGGTAAATGCTATTTACGAAGGAACTAATATTTATCCTTATCCCCCTAGTGGTGGTGGCGGGGGTGGGGGAGGAGGTTCAAGCCCGGTGGAACCGACCACAAATCTTAGTCAAAATGTATCTGCAATACCCGAGCTACCGATAGCATTTTTTGGTTCAGTTAATTTTGAAAATGGGGATGCTGTTTCCGAAGGAACTATTGATGTTTTGATTGACGGGAATGTCATTGCTTCCAAGAATTTTACTAATGGCCAGTATGGCCTTTCGCTAGGTGATCGACTTATCGTAGAAGAAATGTATTTTCACTATGCGGATATGGTTCAGTTTCGGGTAAATGGCATGAATGCGGTCCATGAAACAATAATAGACTGGTCAAACGGAAAATTGCAGGAATTAAATTTAGTCGTAAGTCAAGATTATGAACGTCTCTTTTATCAATATTTGAAAATTAGAACACCTAATACGGTTGAAATAATTTTTAACCAGGCGATAGCCAATAATCTAAAAAATGATTCGGAACTAAAAAAAGAAATACTGTTTACTAATGATGGAATAAACTATCGTACATTATCAGAACAAGATATTATTGAAATTAACGATAATAAATTAATTATAAGATTTTTCGAAAATCTATCCGGGAGTCAAAATCGAATTAGAATAGCGGCCCATGCATTCAAGGATAGGGAAGGCAGTCTATTAAATGAAGAAGTAATAACTAACACATTTGAAGCTAGAGTAATTGACGAATGCTTCATTGCTACTGCAGCCTTTGGCTCTAAACTTACACCGGCCGTTAGTTTATTAAGACAGTTCCGGGATACTAAGCTTCTCACTAATAAAGCCGGGACTGCTTTCGTAAATTACTATTATACCAATTCACCTAAAATTGCAGAAATAATTGCCAATAATGAGGGGTTAAGACTAGTAGTTAGAATCCTTCTACTGCCGATAATCGCTTTTGTTTGGATGATTATGAACGCAAAAATTACCTTAGTAATACTTATATTATTAGCTCTTTATATGATAATTACCAATAGAGCAAGATTTCTCGGAGTATTTAGACGTAGTTAATACCGGATAACTTGGATGGTTAGTTGCGAAGCAACTAACCATCTTTATTTTGAAATATCGGTTCGTTTTTATCATGATTAAACTAAAGTTTGCAGCCTAAAATTTTAAACATACATCCCAAGAAAGTGGTAGCCCTCAAAGATAGAATCAGGAAAATAACACCTAATGGATGAATGGTAAAGAGATTAAATCCGGTTCGATGTTCTGCCATAAAGGAAACTATATGCTATACTTTAGTAAGGAGTAGTAAGGAAACGTGAATATTAATATATCGAGGTGTATATAATGAATGCAAAACCTATCATAAAGGAGAAAACTATGCCCGAAAGCAGACTAGGGAAAATTACTTCTAAGCGGCAACTGACAATTCCTAAAGATTTTTATGATAAATTAGGTTTATCTACTGATGTAGAAATAATCCTTGATAATGATGAACTGCGCATCAGAAAACACAACGGCATAGAAGATTCACATGACAATTTTGCCGATTTAGTTCTTAAATCTATTTTAGATGAAGGAATTGAAGACAAAGATAAGATTCTAAAAGAATTCAGGCTGCGGATGAATCTATTACCTCTGGCTGTACAAGATTACATTGAGGATGTGCGAAATAAGGTAGCGCAGGATAATCGTACTTCCGAAGAGTTAGACAGGGCACTTTTTGGTGAGGAATAGCATGATCGATTACAAAGTATCATCGAAAGCGGAGAAGTATTTTAAGAAACTCAAAGATAGGGAATTAAAAAAGAAGTACCATGAAGCAATAAAAGCTATCCGCCTTAATCCCACCGTAGGAAAACCAAAAAAAGGGGACCTTAAAGGAATTTTAGGCTATGATATACACCATAATGGGGTTAATTATGAAATCGCCTATGAGATCATAGAGCGAGACGGGCAGTTACTTATTATTATTCTAGCAGGTTCACGGGAGAACTTTTATGATGAATTGAAGATATATTTAAGAAAGCGTATGAATCAAAACGAATAATATTATTACCGACCATCCAGGTGGGGAAATTAACTACCCGGTTTACCAACCGGGTAGTTTTTTATGCGTATTCCGTTCCTATTTTGGGCAATTCTAATATAAAGTAAATAGTGCAGAAGGGAGCGGCATTATTAATGACGCATGATAATGGAGAAAATACTAATGAGGAACCAACCCAGGAGCAGAAGTTAGATAACATAAAGGAAATGGGTCAGATTGATATACCGTCATTTAAAAGCGATATCCATTGCCTTACTATAGCCGGACAAGTTGAAGGTCACATGGTTCTACCGCCGCAAAACAAAACCACCAAGTATGAACACATTATTCCTCAGCTGCTGGCAGTGGAAGAAAACCCGCAGATAAAGGGATTGCTGGTGGTGCTAAATACTGTAGGAGGAGATGTGGAGGCAGGTTTGGCGTTAGCCGAAATGATTGCCAGCTTGTCCAAGCCCACTGTTTCGATAGTGCTGGGCGGGGGACATTCCATAGGTTCCAGTATAGCCGTAAGCAGCGATTATTCCTTTATTGCCCCTTCGGCAACCATGACGATTCACCCAATACGCTTAACTGGGCTAGTAATCGGGGTACCCCAGACGTATGAATACCTCGACAAGATGCAAGATAGGGTAGTGAAATTCGTGGTCGAGCATTCTAGGGTGACGGAAGAGAAGTTTAGAGAGTTGATGTTTAGGACCGGAGATTTGGCTCGGGATATAGGCACTGTTTTGGTAGGCAAAGATGCAGTTGATTGCGGCTTGATTGATGCTGTGGGTGGACTTAAGGATGCCGTACAAAAAATTCACGAGTTGAAGGATAGTAAAGGGGGCCTGGTTCAGTGATAATCTACATTCCCGACCCCTGGGAGGCATTTAGTCAAAGTGAACCCCTACCTCGGATAAGGATAAAACTGCCCTCTGGTGGACATTTAAATGGTGAATGCCTGGAGGTTGACCAGGTCAGAGTATTAAGCCTGGACAGTACCGACCCTATGGATTATATAAATCAGCAGTATCAACCGGGGAGGATAATACAGCTGAAACCAGGTGTATAGTGGGCAAATATGTCCGGGGACAGTCCCCGAACTTATTCTTCCTCAGCTTCGCTTCGGGGACGTAATAAGTTCGGGGACTGTCCCCGGACATATTATTTGGAGGTATGTTTTAGCAGCACTGTGCTATAATTTATAAAGTACTTTTGGGGAGATGAGAGTTTGACATATTTACATGCCATATTGTTGGGTGCGGTCCAAGGTCTGACCGAGTTTTTACCGGTTAGCAGTTCCGGTCATTTAGTTATTTTCCAGCACATCCTGGGTGTACAGGAATCCCCCTTAACTTTTGATGTAATGCTACATATGGGTACCCTCCTGGCGGTTTTTGTAGCCTTTTGGGATGATATTATAGACATCTTGAAAAAACCTTTTACCCGACTGACTTATTTAATCGTAGTTGGCTGTATTCCTGCAGCCATAGCCGGGTATCTGGTGGCCCCATTTATAGAAAAAGCCTTTGAATCATTGCTGGTGGTCGGGTTAGGGCTGATATTTACAGGATTTGCGCTTCGGTTTTCGGAAAAATGGTCCCGGGAAAAGATTGGACTTAAGGATATACCTAATACCACTTATAAAGATGCGCTTTTTATAGGTTTGTTACAAGCACTGGCCATTGTCCCGGGCATATCCAGATCTGGTTCCACTATAGCGGCAGGTCTTTTTGCCGGCATGGAAAGGGAATTGGCCGCACGTTTTTCATTTTTGCTGTCCATACCGGTAATACTGGGGGCGGGGATTTTTGAATTAAGTGATGTCAGTAGCAGCGCCTGGGCTCAGAATTTTATACCTTACACAATAGGTACGCTGGTGGCCGCTTTATTTGGTTACCTGGCTATAAAAATTGTAATGCGGCTGGTGCGGCATGGCAGGTTATCGGTATTTTCCTATTATTGCTGGGCGGTGGCACTGGTAACTCTGGTGTTTTACTTTGCGGTTTAGGTCATACCGGGTAGATTATGCACTTAGCCATCATTTAAGAACGTTTGGTGGTTGGTCGGGCAGACACACGGGTCTGCCCCTACAATCACTCACCCGATTTCGTTTTCTCGGGTCCATATAATAGTGTATGAAAATAGATAGAGTAATTCGCTGGCTCATTAAAAGATTATTTCCCACGTAAACCCGAATGTGCAATTGTATAATGGTAAGAGCAGGATTTTATAATTGATGAGCGAAGTAGTTTAGCGTAAAATGTAATTGGTTACCAATTTTTAGCAAATGAAAGGTTGGGTAGATGGCTACTAAAAAGAATACTGGTAAACAAAGTGGCTCTAAAAAGAAAACGGACAAGTCCGTACGCACTTTCAACATAACCGAGAAAAAAGATGCCCGCTCCCTGGAGCAAAAAGAAAAGTTAGACGGTCTGAGGGCGGAGATTGTATCAATTGTTCTTTTTATGCTATCCGTATTTATTTACATCTGCGTTAGTCGCTTTCAGGGATTAACCGGCAACGAACAGTTCATCGGTCTGGTAGGTACCGGCATTGCTAAAGGTCTGGAATTGTTATTGGGAGAGGGGGCATTTATTGCTTCATTCTACCTATTACTATGGTCTATACATATTGGGGTGCTAAAGAAATACTGGTCGGGTCGCATGTGGGGAATTACTATACTGGCCCTGGTTTTTCTCATCGGAATAAGTATTTATCGCATACCTGCTGGCCTCAATGCTCTGGAAGCCGGGTCTAAAGGCATGGGCGGAGGTTACATTGGGGGTAGCCTGGCCTATGCCCTGGTTAGACTGCTGGGCAATATCGGTGTTATCATTTTTTTATTTCTGGGAGTGCTGGTGGCACTGGTCCAAATTATTGATAAATCATTGGGGGAAATATTTAATTCCAGCAAAATAATTGCCCAAAAAGCTTGGAATAGGGTTTATCCTTTATTATTTGAAGATATAGAAGAGCCATCTGTACCTAACCCACCTAAAAAAGAACCGGTAATAATAGATAGCCATCAACAACCGCGTTTGTTGCCTTTTGAAGAATTATATTTAGAGTCTGATATCCCCGTGGAAACTGCTGCCGTTCAAGAAGAAATAATAGAGGAGGCTTCTGAACCTAAAAAAACGAATCTGAGGTTAGTTTTGTCTAACAAGCAGGAGGATAATGAAACACAGTATCTGAAGCCCCCTCTGGAGCTCCTAAGCAATATCAGCAGCGAACGTAAGATTGATAAGAAAAATATTAAGGAAAGTATATCTGTTATGGAAGATACCTTTGCCAATTTCGGTATTGGGGTAAAGGTTAACCAGGTTAGTTGTGGACCAGCGGTAACCAGATACGAATTGTCACCGGCACCTGGTGTAAAAATTAGTCGTATAATTAGTTTGGCTGATGATTTACAGCTTAACCTGGCTGCGCCCGGTATAAGGATAGAAGCCCCCATTCCGGGCAAATCAGCAATAGGCATAGAAGTACCTAATAACAAAATATTAAGTGTAGGACTACGTAATCTCATAAATTCTCCATCCTTTACTAAACTGAGTAGCCCCCTGGCTTTTGCTCTGGGAGAGGACATATCCGGTACGACGGTGGTTGCCCGCTTAAATGATATGCCTCATTTATTAATCGCCGGTTCAACCGGATCAGGAAAAAGCGTTTGCTTAAATAGCATCATTATGAGTTTTTTATATAATACTAGTCCCGCTGAACTTAAGATGGTCTTTATTGATCCCAAGATGGTTGAGTTAACGGTATATAACGGCATTCCCCACCTGCTTACCCCGGTAGTTACCGACCCGCGCAAAGCCTCGGTAGTACTCAGGTGGATGGTCAGTGAAATGGAAAAACGCTACAAGCTTTTCTCCGAACGCGGGGTTCGAGATATTCAAAGATATAATATAGTAGCCCAGGATGAATTACCGTACATTGTTATTATTATTGATGAGTTGGCTGATTTGATGATGGTTTCCCCGGTGGAGGTGGAAGACTCCATATGCCGCCTGGCCCAGATGGCCCGGGCCGCAGGTATGCACCTTATTGTAGCGACCCAGCGTCCTTCTGTAGATGTAGTTACGGGTGTAATTAAGGCTAATATTCCTTCCCGAATTGCTTTTGCAGTATCTTCACAGGCAGATTCCCGGACTATATTGGACTCAGCTGGTGCCGAGAAATTACTGGGTAAAGGGGATATGCTGTTTTTCCCGGTCGGAGCCATTAAACCTTACCGCATTCAAGGAGCCTTTGTTTCCGATAGTGACATTGAAGCCACGGTTAATTTTATTAAAGAACAATTTGTTGGCCGAGAAGAACCTGAACCACCCCGGGAACTGGAATTATCATTGCAGGAGGCCGAGAATGACTGGGGGGACGACCTTTTTTGGGATGCGGTAAACGTTTTTGTGGATAGTAAAAAGGCATCGGTATCCCTCTTACAGCGCAGATTGCGCATAGGCTATGCCCGGGCCGCGCGATTAGTGGATTTGATGGAAGAACGGGGCATAGTTTCCGAGATGGATAATAATAAAAAGAGGGAAATCCTTATTAATAGTGAACAATTAGAAAAGCTATACGCTAAAAACAAACTATGCTAGTATGGGTTGTATATAAAACCAGACATTTTGATTGTATGCACCCCTGTTTTCTAAGTATTGTATCAACGATAGTGTTATAAAAGGGAGATGTAAATGCGACTTACCTTACGGGAGAGGGAAATATTTGAAATACTGAAAAAAGAACCTCTTATTGCCCAGGATGAACTAGCCCGCCGTTTTGGCATTAGCCGCTCATCGGTAGCAGTACATATATCTAATTTGATGAAGAAAGGCGTTATTCTGGGAAAAGGTTATGTAGTAAATGAATCAGCATCAGTCGTAGTACTGGGAGAAAGTTGTATTAATATAGAGGTGCAGGGGGAAAATGAAAATACCAGCATTGACGTCGACTATGGTGGTTTTGCGCTTGATTTTAGCACCGCCTTGTCTAATTTTGGCGTAAATGTTAAAGTAATAACAGTTACTGGTAATGATAATATTGGCGACGCTATCATAAGCAAACTAAGGGAAAGAGAAATTGATACTAGTAATATTTACCGTCATCCCAGACAGAGAAGCTGCCGCAGAATTTCGGTAAACAATATAGGTAAGCATAAGGAATGCTACAGTTGGAAAAATTATGAGAATGCAATTAGTTTAAGCGAGTGGGTAGTCTTTAACTGTGAATGGTTATGTGTTGACCCTCAATTTCAGGAAAATATAATTCATCGACTATCCGGTAAGGATAATGAAAAACTTCCGTACTTGTGTACATACAGGACCATGAAATCCCCAGAAGATATTCCGGAATACTTGTTTAGCTTCTCTACCGTGGTACTTGGAATTGAGAGTAACAGCCTTGACTGGTACGCTCAAAAGGTGCGACCATGGTCAGAGAATCAGAATTGGATTTTAACCGATGGAAGCAGTAGGGTTATTTATTTTCAAGATAACAAAGCAACAGATGTGCTTTTATTGCCCAACCAGAGTTTTTCTATAAAAGACCGGTTACCCATATTACTGGCTGGTTTGATTTATGGGTTGTCCAGCGGTTATCCACTCCGGCAGGCCATTAGAATTAGTATAGGGGCGGCAGCCGGTGAATAAAATTCTAATATGCCTCTAAGGGTTGGGAGTGAAAAAAATGAGTTTCGGAGAAAAGTTAAGGGAGGCTCGCGAATTCAAGGGCTATTCCCTTGATTATATAGAAGAAGAAACTAAAATTAGAAAACTCTATATTGACGCTCTGGAGCGGGAAGCATTTAATGTATTACCCCCGCGAGTGTATGCTACCGGGTTTGTACGCCGGTATTCCAAGTTTTTAGAGCTTAATGCTGATGAAATGATAGAAGAATTTCAAAGATTAGCCTATTCTGATGAACCACTGCATGAAGAACCAGAAATTATAAAGGAAGAAAAAGTGGGTCTTGGATTGAACCTATCCTACCGCAATATACTAGCTGGTATCATTTTTTTAATTATTGCTATTTGGGCGGGCAAACTGGTTCTGGGCTATATTACTGGCTCTATTAACACTCCGGATAAACAGGCAGCAGTACCGCCGAAGGTAGAGGAACCGATAAAGAAAACACCACCACCTGTGAAACCGGAAAAGGCAATAGTTTTAATTGAAGCCCGCGAGGACTGTTGGCTTAATGTAGTAGTTGATGGTGAGACGGTATATACTAAAACCCTCAGGGCTGGCGAAAAAGAGGAATTTGCAGGAAAGCAATCGGTTTATATCAAAGCCGGTAATGCGGGCGGAATTGATATTACTTATAATGGTAAAAAGGTCGAGCCTGTAGGCAGATACGGGGAAGTAAAAGAAGTAGAGTATACAGCAAATTCCTAGCTGGAATAGGAGTTAACAGTGAATATAGGTTTTATTAGTCTGGGATGTTCAAAAAATCGGGTTGATACGGAGATAATGATGGCGCTTTTAAACAGCGCTGAACATAAGATAGTAAATTCCATAGAACGGGCCGATGCGGTGATAGTGAATACCTGCGGCTTTATTGGGGAAGCCAGGGAAGAAAGTATAAACACAATATTGGAAACGGCGGAATTAAAGGCCGGAGGAATACTTAAGTATTTGGTAGCTACCGGTTGTTTGGCCCAAAGATATGGAAAAGAATTATTTGATGAGATGCCTGAACTGGATGCGGTTGTAGGCATCTCCTATTTTGCTGTCATAAATGATATTTTGACCGACCTGCAAAAAGGTAAGAGAATTCTTAAAGTAGGCCCACCACCGGAAACTTTTATAGAAAAGGGACCTAGAATTCTTTCTACCCCTCCCGGTTCCGCCTATCTGAAAATCGTTGAAGGGTGCAACAACCGCTGCACCTATTGTGCTATACCGTCTATAAGGGGTAACCTGCGCTCGCGCCCGCTGGCTGAACTGGTTGAAGAAGCTCATATACTTGCCGGGCAGGGGATTAGAGAACTGGTATTAATAGCCCAGGATACGGCCAACTATGGCTATGATTTACAGGGAAAATATCTGTTACCGCAGTTACTAGAGGAGTTGCAGGATAAAGTTGATGGTATAGACTGGATTAGATTGCTTTATCTGCATCCGGCTCACATAAATAATGATATTATAAATAGCATAGCTTCACTGGATAAGGTTATACCTTACCTGGATATTCCCATACAGCATGTTTCGAGTAACATATTAAAAATGATGAACCGTAAGCATGATCGTAATCATCTGGAAACTCTAATTGAAAAACTAAAGGCGGAAATAGAGGGCCTGGTTTTACGAACTACAGTAATGCTTGGTTTCCCCGGAGAAGAAGAAGCCGATTTTGAGGAACTATATCACTTTATTGAAAAGGTGGAGTTCGACTGGTTGGGCGCTTTTACTTTTAACCCGGAGGAAGGAACGGCGGCGGCTGACCTGCCCCATCAACTTGAAGAAACCATAAAGAAGAATCGTTTGGATACAATCCTTAAACTGCAGCAGAAGATTACTCGTAAAAAAAATATTGCTCGTATCAATAACAGGGAGAAAATACTGGTTTCAGGACAACTGTCCTCTAACCTCTATGTTGGTAGGGCTTATTTTCAAGCTCCCGAGGTCGATGGCCTAACTTTAATAAAAAGCAACAGTAAATTGCCCCGAGGTGAGTTTACACGGGTTCGTTTTGCCGGGGTTAGAAATTACGATATGATCGGAGAACTTATCGATGAACCTGCCCAATAAATTGACTATTTTAAGAATAATTCTCATTCCCGTTTTCGTTGTATTTTTATTGATTAACATACCTTATGGCGATTATTTTGCTGCTGCCATATTTATACTTGCGGCCCTTACCGATAGCCTGGATGGTTACTTGGCCCGGCGCTGGAAACAAGTAACCCGGCTAGGAGTACTATTGGACCCCCTGGCAGATAAATTATTGATTACGGCAGCTTTAATCAGTCTGGTTGAATTGGGCAGAATTCCAGGGTGGATAGCTATAGTAATAGTAGGCCGAGAATTTGCGATTTCAGGTTTGCGGGCTATAAAGGCAGGGGATGGGATAGTTATTCCCGCCAGCATTTGGGGTAAACTAAAAACTTTAACTCAGGTTATTGCTGTATTGTTGGTAATTTTAGAAAACACTTACCGATCTATAACTGTTCTGCCAATAGGACTATGGGCAATGTATATTGCCGTAGTCATAACCATAATCTCAGGTGTGGAGTATTTCTATCGCTTTCGCAAAGAGTTGGGGTAACATAACGTATGTGGGATGTCAGATATCAGATATCAAAAGGCGGAGCTTCGATTTCCGACCTCCGCCTTCTAATCTCCATTATGTTCCGACTTCTGCCTTCCGACCTCCGACATCCGTTATGTTAGGCTGTCTTCGGACAACTGCGCTTATAAGATTTGTCCAGGTTTACAACATTATACATGGTCTTTCTCAGTTCCTCATTAAACTCTTCTACAGTGTAACGATAGTCAATGTCGCCAGTACCGTAGAGGTCATCCAGGGACTCCATGTACACTCCAGCCCAGTTGTATTCTTCCGGGGCTGTTGCCTGAACATAAGCCTCCCGCCACTCCTCATTGGTTTCTTCCATAGTCAGAGGTTCCACACTAAAATCTAGACCCATTTGCTCCATATAACGCTTGTGCCAATCAGAATAAATTTTGCTGCGATTAGTCATTTATGTTCACCTCTTTTCTTATTGTGATTGTTACTACATTCACTAACCTAGTTATATTATAGCACGCTTGATTTACAAATAAAGCCCTAAATCGACAAAAGTCATTAATTGTTCTTAAATTACCATAATTTTGTCTCAATCTGCATTAAACTCCTATGCTATAATGACCGCAGGAGGCTTGTAGTAATATGATGAAAAACAGTGAATTTAAAATAATTACCGCTGTAATATCACTTTTTGTAACTTTGGTGATATTGCTGGGTGCCTACAACGTGTATAACAAATATATGGTAGAAAAGCCATTAACTACACAGCTGGCTGGGCTTCCTACCGTAAAAAGTGCAGAGATTACAAAAGTTGATAATGAATATTTAATTCAACTGCAGCTAAAGCAAGTAGATAACATTCAGGATAGCTACAACCAAATTGAATCAACAATCAACAGAAAAATCAAAAATGATAAATATAAAATTGAAATTCAAGATGCAGGTAATAAGGAACTAGGTCAATTTTATAATGAATTACAGCCGGTGCTTTATCAGGGCTTATCCGGGCAACAATATTTATGGCTGAATGAGCAAATTAAGGAGCGTAGCACTAATAAGGGTATAGAATCCCGACTTTATGTGGATGACAAGCGGGTTTATCTACAACTGAAAGATGCGGACTCTTACCTGTACAAAACCTTTGACATAGCTCAAACACAGACCAACGGGGGTGGGGACAGTTGAAAGAAATTCTGCTAGGAATTGGATTAGCAATTATAATATTTATGGCTATTATCGGCCTTAATGTAATACCGGTGATATTGATTGTGGTGCTGGCGGCCTTCTTTTATCTGTTTATGCTCAACCAGGGTTCTATAAAATTTGAAGAACTGGGAACGGGTAGCAGAAGGGGACCACAGATAGATTTTACCGACATCGGAGGTCAGGATAGCGCAGTAAATGAACTGAAGGAAGCACTCGAGTTTGTAGTTAAACCCGAGGCTATTTACCATATGGGTATCCGACCCCTTAGAGGGGTACTTTTAGTCGGTCCACCTGGCACTGGCAAGACCCTTATGGCCAAGGCTGCTGCGAGTTATACCGGGTCTGCTTTTATCGCCGCATCGGGTAGTGAATTTATTGAGGTTTATGCCGGTGTAGGTGCCAAGCGGATAAGAAAACTGTTTAATGACGCCAGAAAAAATGCTCATAAGGAAAAGAAACGCAGTGCTATTATTTTTATAGACGAACTGGATATTCTTGGTGGCAAAAGGGGTTCCCACAGTAGTCATCTAGAATATGACCAGACTTTAAATCAGTTGCTGGTAGAAATGGATGGTATCAGCAGCAATCAAGAGCCTTATGTCCTTATCATAGGTGCAACCAACCGTGCTGATATGTTGGACCCGGCATTACTACGGCCTGGTCGTTTCGACCGCCAGGTGCAGGTTGGTCTGCCCGATAAGGGCGGACGTAAAACTATTCTGGATATTCATACTCGTAATAAACCGGTTAGTAATACCGAGGTTTTGGATGAGATAGCCCGGGCTACCTTTGGTTTTTCTGGTGCCCATCTGGAGAGCCTGGCTAACGAAGCAGCCATACTAGCATTACGCGAACGCTCCCGTGAAATAGAAAACCAGCATTTTAGAGAAGCCATTGATAAGGTAATTATGGGTGAGAAACTTGACCGTCGACCTTCGCCGGTCGAAATGGAACGCATCAGTGTCCATGAAAGTGGTCATGCTCTGGTAAGTGAGATGCTGGAACCGGGGTCAGTTTCCTCTTTGACTATTGTGCCACGAGGCAAGGCCATGGGATTCATGCGCAAGGCCCCTCAGGATGACCAGTACCTGTATACTAGAGATGAACTGGACAAACAGATTATGGTTATGCTGGCCGGAGCCCTGGCTGAAGAGATTAAATATGGTAACCGCAGTACCGGGGCCCGGAATGATTTCACCCAGGCTTGGAAGTTATCCCGGGAGATAGTAGAAGCTGGTTTATCTTCATTGGGTATTATCAGCGGAGATGACATACCGGGGGAAACATTATACCGGGAATGTCATAAGATTATTGGTGATCTGGAAAAGATTACCCTGGATATATTGCAAAAAATGGAACAAGGTCTTTATTCTCTGGCAAAATATCTGGTCGAAGAAGAAAGCGTCGACCGCGAGCACTTTTTGCAGTTTATATAATGGTAAATAGACACTGAAATTAACGCTGATAATATTTAGAAATAGATAGATTTGTGGGGGCAGATACAGGTATCTGCCCAACCGAGCTCTTATAAGCCGGGTATTATGGTACCCGGCTTTTTTATTTTCAATTTTCGATAACTAAAGATAGAAATTGCTTATACTAAGTAAGTAAGGGAGCGTGAAAGCTATGTTGCATGCCTGTATCATATCAACTGGAACTGAACTTCTACTGGGATCAACCGTGGACAGCAACTGCATGTTTCTTTCCCAAAAGCTTAGTCATCTGGGGGTAAGAGTTATCGCCAGATTTACCGTGGGTGATAACCGCGAACAGATTAAAGACGCTTTTATAAACGGTTTCAAACTGGCTGACCTGGTTATATGCAGCGGGGGATTAGGCCCTACCCTTGACGATTTGACCAAGGAAATAGCCTGTGAAGTAGCAGGTTGCCAGATGGAGCTGGTTGAGGAAGAAGTAAAGCACCTGCAAGAATATTTTGCCCGCCGTAAGCGTAAGATGCCGGAAGCCAATTTGAAACAGGCCTTATTTCCACGGGAAGCCAAAATTCTTAAAAACTCCAAAGGTACTGCACCGGGGATGTATCTTAAGAAAGGTGGTAAAGTGCTGGTCTTACTTCCCGGACCACCGCGAGAGATGCAGTCGATGTACCTGCAGGAGGCGGAACCCCTGCTTAAGAGTGATTTTAACCTGGACGAAAAACAGTCGGCCAGCTGTACTATTAAGGTTATGGGACCAGGTGAATCCCAGGTCGATGAAATGTTAGCAGATGTTATAAATGAACCCTGGGGTTGCAGCATGGCCTTACTCGCTCATGAGGGAGAAGTCCATATTAGAGTTACTGCCGAAGGCAAGAATCCTTCCCACAGTAAAAAAATATTGAGAGAAATCTCAGAGCGGATTGAAAACACTATGGATAAGTACGTTTTTGGTCATGATGAAGAAACTTTGGCCGGGGTGGTAGCACAATTACTGATGGGCAAAGGAAAAAGGTTAGTTGTTGCCGAATCTTGTACTGGTGGCTTGTTGGCCCAAATGATAACCAATTTACCAGGCAGTTCCAGGTACTTTTGGGGTTCAGTTACATCCTATAGTAATGAAGCCAAGGTCAAATTCTTAGGGGTAAAGGAAGAAACCTTAGAAAGCTACGGAGCGGTTAGCCCGGAAACGGCAGAAGAGATGGCCCGGGGTATACTAAGCAAATCAGGATGCGATTTTAGCCTGGCTATTACCGGAATTGCCGGACCCGACGGTGGTACAGCGGAGAAACCGGTGGGACTCGTATATATTGCCCTGGCGGCTGAAGATATTTGTACAGTTAAGGAAATGCACTTTGCCGGAGGTCGGGATGCCATAAGAATGTTATCAGCCAAAACCGCACTGGATATATTAAGACGACAGCTACAATATGGAGGCATTTAATCGTGAGAATTTTTATTGCTATACCGGTACCTGAAGAAATTAAGGGGCAGGCCTCACAGATAAAATCGGAATTGAGCCGGCTGAAGCCTGATATTAAGTGGGTAGAATATGAGAATTATCATATTACTCTTAAGTTCTTAGGTGAAGTTACAGAAAAACAGCTTGATGAAATAAAAACTAAATTATCAATGGTAGCTCAGGCCTGTCCGGCATTTAGTTTTAAAACTACGGGAATAGGTTTCTTTCCCAATAAAAACCGACCCCGGGTTATGTGGCTGGGGGTTAAAGGAGAAATGAGTAAGGCGCAGTTTTTAGGTGAAAGAGTTGATACATATTTGACCGAACTGGGGTTTGAGTCGGAGAAAAAGCGTAGTTTTCATCTGACTCTGGGCCGGATACGTTCGGAGCACAACCTTGATGAAACGGTGTTAACTACCGACAATATAAATAATGGACTGAAAAGCTTTGACTTACCGGTTGAGCAATTTTTCCTCATGGAAAGTCGCCTCTCCTCCAGCGGTCCTCAGTATTTAGTATTGGAGAAGTATGATTTACAAGGGTGAAAAATGCAAAATATGGTTAAAAAATCATTGACATTTATAAAAGACTTGGATTATGATAAACAAGAGGTACGAACATATGTTTGAGGAGGGTTTGAAATGGATAGTGGTCAAATGAACCAGGGCAAGGTAGATGCCCTTAATAATGCTATTAAAGGTATAGAAAGACAGTTTGGTAAAGGGTCTATTATGAAACTGGGTGAAGCTGCTGCTATGAATGTTGAGGTAATATCAACCGGCTGTCTTTCCCTGGATTTAGCTCTGGGGGTAGGAGGTTTACCCCGGGGGCGGGTGATAGAAATATTTGGCCCGGAGTCTTCCGGTAAAACTACAGTAGCCCTGCACGCCATAGCCCAGACCCAGAGTGAAGGAGGCATGGCAGCATTTATTGATGCCGAACATGCATTAGACCCGATGTATGCTAAAAGGCTAGGGGTAGATATAAATAACCTGCTGGTAGCACAACCCGATTCGGGAGAACAGGCTTTAGAAATTGCCGAAGCTTTAGTTAGGAGCGGGGCCATCGATATTATAGTAGTTGACTCGGTAGCTGCTCTGGTTCCCCGAGCAGAGCTGGACGGGGAAATGGGAGATGTCCATGTGGGACTGCAGGCTCGTTTAATGTCCCAGGCCCTGCGTAAACTAACTGCCCATATTGGTAAATCCCAGGCCTGCACTATTTTTATAAATCAAATCCGGGAGAAGGTGGGGGTTATCTATGGCAACCCGGAAACCACCACCGGTGGCCGGGCTTTGAAGTTCTATTCTTCCGTTAGAATCGAAGTTAGAAAAGGAGAAGCTATTAAACAGGGTTCAGACATAATTGGTAACCGTACCAAGGCCAAAGTAGTTAAAAATAAGGTAGCCCCACCATTTAAAATTGCGGAATTTGATATTATGTATGGAACTGGTATTTCTCGTGAAGGTGATCTGCTGGACATTGCTGCTGAAAAAGATATTATCCAGAAAAGCGGCTCCTGGTATTCCTATGAAGGTGAGAGGTTGGGACAGGGCCGGGAAAACGCCAAGGAATATATAAAAAATAATCCCGAATTTATGCAAATGTTAAATAATAAAGTAAAGGAAATGGAGAAAGCTAGACTATTGGCTACCAACAATTTGGAGGAATCTTGACACTATTGGGGAAAGTAACTAGAATTGATATAAGACTTGGTAAAGAAGTAATCCTTGTGATTTGACCATATAGACACTGTTAGTGTTTTTCCGGTGAATAGATAATGAATTAATGAGATATGTATAAAGCATATCTTTCATTTGGAGATATACGTTAGTTGTCTGTTGGGTAGGTGGGTTTTTAAGAAACCTCACCGTATAAATGCTGTGAGTAGATTTATACCCTTTTTTATATGGCAATAACTATATTGCTGTATATTAAAGCGGCATTTTAAAATTGCAGGATCTTCTTAAAAAAACCGGGTTTGTACTCGGTTTTTTTTGTTTAGTGACTTTAATCTCTAATAAAAATGTATCTAAAGAAAAGGGGGTGAAACTATTAATTTAACAAGTTTTATAATAATAACTCTTTCATTGGCTGTAGGTTTGGCTGCTGGATATTATGGTAGAAGACTTATTGCTGAAAGTAGAATAGGTGCTGCTGAAGAAGAGGCTTCACGTATTATGGAGGAGTCTACTAAAGAGGCAGAAGCACGGAAAAAAGAAATTTTACTGGAAGGCAAAGAGGAAATTCACCGTAACCGGCAAGATGCCGAAAAGGATATTCGTGACCGTCGCCGCGAACTGGATCGCATGGAAAGGCGGATAATTCAAAAAGAAGAGATGTTGGATAAGAAATCTGAGAACATGGAGAAAAAGGAACAGACTCTCTATGAGCGGGAGAAAGAGCTGGATAAAACCAACCAGGATTTACAGCTTATCCTAACCCAGCAACTCAAGGAATTGGAGCGATTGTCCGGTTTAACCTCTGAAGAAGCCAAAGAATTGTTGTTATATAATGTTGAGCAACAGATCCGTAATGAAACTGCAATAATGATTAAAAATATTGAAACAGAAGCTAAGGAAGAAGCAAACAAGAGAGCAAAAAATGTAGTATCTATAGCCATTCAAAAGTGTGCTGCTGATGTTGTTTCAGAAACTACGGTTTCTGTGGTGGCACTGCCTAATGATGAAATGAAAGGTAGAATTATTGGCAGAGAAGGTCGTAATATTCGCACTTTTGAAACTCTGACCGGTGTAGATTTAATCATTGATGATACCCCGGAAGCTGTAATTCTTTCATCATTTGACCCTATACGCAGAGAGGTCGCCAGGGTAGCTTTGGAAAATCTGGTATCTGATGGGCGTATCCATCCTGCCCGTATAGAAGAAATGGTAGAAAAGGCTCAAAAGGAAATTGAGCAGGAAATCAGGGATGTAGGAGAGCAAGCTGCCTTTGAGGTAGGAGTACATGGATTGCATCAGGAATTGATAAAACTACTGGGAAGACTAAAATATCGTACCAGTTATGGGCAAAATGTACTACGGCATTCAATTGAAGTAGCTCACCTTGCTGGAATAATGGCAGCTGAACTCGATGTTGACATAGCGCTGGCAAAAAGGGGAGGTCTGCTGCATGATATAGGGAAAGCAGTAGATCACGAGGTCTCAGGACCACACATTGAAATTGGAGTAGACCTGGCTAAAAAATACCGGGAAAGTAAGGAAGTAATTAATGCTATTGCTGCTCACCATGGTGATATAGAGCCGGATTATATTGAATCCGTTCTGGTTCAAGCGGCAGATGCTATTTCAGCATCACGCCCGGGTGCTCGAAGAGAAACTCTGGAAGCCTATATCAAACGTCTGGAGAAGCTAGAAGGTATTGCCGAATCTTTTGACGGTGTTGAAAAAACTTTTGCTATTCAGGCTGGCAGGGAAGTTCGAATTATTGTTAAACCTGAAGAAATAGATGATTTACATGCCATAAATTTAGCCCGGGATATTGCTAATAGGGTAGAAAACGATTTGGATTACCCTGGACAAATAAAAGTAGTGGTTATTCGTGAAACCCGTTCGGTAGAGTACGCCAAATAAGCTAAAACGATAATAAGGCAGGGCCAACCGCCCTGCTTTTATTTTTGTAGTGTCAATTTTTGCAAATATAACACAGAAGGTTTTTTGATTTGGATTGCAGAAGAGTTTATCATTGTGCTAATAAGGGGAGAATGCAAAATGAACGAAGCAGGTTTAGAAATATTTTTGAACATATCAGTAAATTTTCCCGAAATAAATATTATTAAATATGAGTATGAAAAAGATTTACTGATAGTAGAAGTAGTATTGTTCGAGGAAATAACCAGGGAACAGGAAGAAAAGGTCATCACCACATGTAAGGAACGTATGCAAGCATTACATACCCTAAACAAAAGTAAGCCACAGATATTTAACATTAAATTTAGAAGATTAGCCGGTTTAACTTTTGTTCGTTATTATCGAGATGCACAAAGCCTCTATGAGACTGAAATTGATTTATTAATATGTTTATTAAGGGACGAGTTTTGTGAGTATCTTTTCAATGAAGGTAACATTCCCTGCAATTCATTTAAGAAACAGATGAAACGCGATCTGTTGCAACAGCTTAATAATAAATATGGTACAGGATATCTTTTTGCTTATCGTGACCATGGTAAACTGTGTATGTTTAATAGAAATACTGGTGGAGGATTATAAAAATTGAATATACTGGTAATCGCTGATATTGTAGGCCGACCTGGTCGAAGAGCTATAAAAGGACTCTTGCCGGGTTTACAAAAAGAAAAAAATATTGACTTTGTTATCGCTAATGCTGAAAATGCTGCCGGTGGCAGGGGATTGACTCGACAGGTAATGAATGAGCTTTTGGGTAGTGGTATTGATGTCTTGACCATGGGTAACCACGTGTGGGACAACAAGGAAATATACAGCTTTGTGGATGATGAATTTCGCCTGATAAGGCCAGTTAACTTTCCGCCCTATTGCCCCGGTCAAGGGTATCATGTTTACACAGGCGGAATAAACAAAAAAATTGCAGTAATTAATGCCATGGGAAGGGTTTTTTTATCTCCTTTAGATTGTCCTTTTCGAACTGTAGAGCAGGTAGTTGAAGAAGTAAAGGAATTGAGTGATATTATCATTATAGACTTTCATGCCGAAGCCACATCAGAAAAACTGGCTATGGGTTATTATTTGGACGGCAAAGTAACTGCAGTTTTAGGCACCCATACCCATATTCAGACTGCGGATGAGAGGATACTGCCCGGGGGTACCGCATATATTACTGATTTAGGCATGACCGGTCCCCAGGAATCTATCCTGGGCATGGATAAAGATATGGTCATCAATAAGATAATATATCAAAGGCCGGTGCGCCTGGAAGTTGCTGGCGGCACCGCTATTTTGCAGGGAGTAATATTAAGAATCGATGATAGCAACAATCAGGTTCAAGAAATTATCCGGATTAACTCAACCCTACCTTAATATTTAAAAACTTAATACCTCCATATTTAACCTTTGAGCAAAATTTTCTGAAAAATGAAAATTTATCCAAAAGTTTTTGCCAAAAAGAAGGAATTACCATATCAACTTAGAATATACATTAGGGAGAGCAACTAATCTTTCTAATATTCAAATTCGAGGGAGGTTATTTCATGGAGGTATTAAAAGTTTCAGCCAAGTCCAGTCCAAATTCAGTTGCAGGAGCACTGGCAGGTGTTCTTAGAGAAAAAGGAGCCGCAGAAATACAGGCTATAG
Organism: uncultured Syntrophomonas sp.; assembly: GCA_964489585.1. Classification (GTDB taxonomy): domain Bacteria; phylum Bacillota; class Syntrophomonadia; order Syntrophomonadales; family Syntrophomonadaceae; genus UBA4844. The sequence goes on along the minus strand of CAZAZH010000005.1, from coordinate 3,577 downwards.
GAGCAGGGGCTATTAACCAGGCCATAAAAGCAATTGCCATTGCCCGTGGATTTGTTGCTCCCAGCGGGATGGACTTGATATGTATCCCTGCTTTTACTGATATAATTATAGATGGGGAAGAGAGAACTGCTATCAAGCTGATTATTGAACCCCGTTAAGACGGGCCTTTAAGAATTTATATGATAAAATAAAGAACCTGCTTGCATATAGGCAGGTTCTTTCTTATCAGAGGGTTGAATGGGTCGTCAGCCGTCAGGCGCCAGACGCCAGAGAAAAATGTCATTGGTCGTAAGACGCAGGGTATAATGGTAATGCAGATGGTAATGAATAGGGGCAGATCCGTGTGGGGCACAAAGGAATTATTGTATGGGAGGTTATCATGAAAATAGCAGATTTGCATTGTGACACCATTTCATCTATACAAAAAAGCGGCCAGTCATTATATGACAACAGTTGCCACTTCGATATTAAAAGGGCCCAAAAAGCAGGCGTTGGGCTGCAGTTTTTCGCTATGTTTACTATGCCTCAGGGAATGAATGAATCATTGCGCCGAATATTAAAACAAGTCGAAAAATACCATACTGAGCTGGACCATTGCCAGGAATACCTCCAACCGGTTTATACTTACGAAGATATTGTAACTGCTGAAAGCATGGGAAAAATGGCTGGCATACTGCACCTGGAGGGGGCAGAGGCACTGGGAAGTGATAGTGAAGTTTTAAGTTTGCTTTACCGCCTGGGTCTGCGCAGCATGGGACTAACCTGGAATAATCGTAACCTGCTGGCTGATGGAGTAGGGGAGGAACCAGGGGCAGGAGGAATTAGTAGAAAAGGTAAGGAAATAATATTTCTGATGGAGAAACTGGGTATAATGCTGGATCTCTCCCATATATCGGTTAAAAGCTATTATGATGCCCTGGAGCTTTATAGCAAACCAGTACTGGTTACGCATGCCAATGCCCAAGCCCTATGTAATCACCGTCGCAATTTGGATGATAGTCAATTAAAAGCCCTGGCCGAAACCGGCGGGGTGATTGGCATTAATCAGGTACCGGATTTTATTAAGGAAGATGGTAAGCCGGGATTAAATGATTTACTGGACCATATAGTTTATGTTTCAGACCTGATAGGAGTTGAGCATGTATCCCTGGGGGCAGATTTTGACGGTGCCGATGTTTTGCTTATGCAAGGGGTGGAGGAATACAGCCGATGGCCGCAACTTCTGGTCGGTAAAGGCTTTACCCCGGCGGAAACTGATATGATTCTTAACGAAAACGCCTTGCGGGTAATTAAAGCGGTGCTATAACGGAAGTCGGAAGTACCCCTCGCTCCTCACACCTCAGTAATAAACAGGAGGACAGACGAATGAAACCTGATTACGATTTGCATATACACACCACTGCCTCGGATGGGACCCTGACGCCGGAAGAAATAATCGATATGGCGGTGGAAATTGGTTTAAAAGGAATTGCTATAAGTGACCACGACACGGTGGCAGGATTGGGGCAGGCCCGGCAATACCTGGATACTACCTCTTACTCCCTGGACTTTATTCCGGCTATAGAACTAAACACAGATGCCGGAGAGGATGAAGTGCATATTTTGGGATATTTTATTAACCCTAAAAACGATACATTAAACCAGCGGTTACGGGAAATCCATAATGCCCGCTACCATAGGGCGGAGCAAATGGTAAGACGTTTACAGGAATCAGGCGTAAAAATTACCTTTGAACAGGTACAAGCATTGGCCAAGGGAGAATTAATAGCCAGGCCCCATATAGCTCGGGTCCTGGTTAATAATAATTATGCCGCTACTATCAAGGAAGCTTTCGTTAAATATATCGGACGGGGGCGACCAGGATATGTTCCTCGCTACAAATTCTTACCGGATGAAGCTATGGAACTGATAAAAAATGCTGGTGGTATTGCCGTATTGGCACATCCTGGCTTAATCAGAGATAAAAATAAAGTGACAAAAATTATTGATTCAGGTATAGAGGGTTTAGAAGTTTTCTACCCTGAACATAGCCCTGAGCAAATTGATGAACTGCTGGAGTTGGCCCGGAATCACCGCTTGTTAATTACCGGGGGCTCAGATTATCATGGCCCGGACAGTCCGGAAAGCCGTTCTAATTTGGGTTCTGCCGGGGTTTCCAAACAACTAGTGGAGCAAATCAAACTTAGATTAACCGACAGGTTATAGAGGCAACCCCCGCGCTGCCTCCCCAGGTATGAAGGATTAATAATAAATATATAAATTAGCAGGATATATTTAGATTCTTGTAGAAACTATATAATTAACCCTAAATTTCTTCTCTAACCTGGCTACTTTTAAACATCTCATCCTAATACCAGGTTGGCATTTGAGTTAGTTCATTTCAATTCGTTTGAAACAGCAACGGGGCATGTTTTCCTCCTTGATGAAAACTATTATTTACTATACATATATTACAATAAGAAGCATTATCGGCTAATATTACATCGGAGGTATAAAGGTGGAAACCAATATTTTTGGAATTCCTTCAACCGTTTTCGGTAGCAAGGAATGGAATGATTTAGAAAAAAGGGAATATGAACTGGGTCCGGAACAATTAATGGAAGAAATTATTAAACAAAAAACATGGTCAAACGTTGAAATACTGTGGGTTTTAAAGCGTCTAATTTATTTTTACGGGAAGAAGGATGCCCTGTTGAAAAAGGCTCCCCCAGAACGTTTAATGACCAATATGATGGATGTATTACGGGCTTTCTATATTATTTTTGATATAGGAGACCTTGAATTGGATGATAATCTCCGCAGCTATGTATGTACCAAACTTGCTGACGCTACCTGGGGAATTGGTTCCTCTACCAGGGAGTATTTATTCAAGATTAAATAATTCTCATATTATTTCATCTTTGCTAAGAAGGAATATATGTCATATATGTCTAATTCTCCTTGGGGAGTATGTTTTAAACTTTATCATTTAGCTGTATATTGGGGGGCGCATAATGGTAGTAGGAAACAGAGAAAAGAACATCCGCCGAATTATTGAGATGGAAGACAAGATATGTCAATGTCAACGTTGCCCATCACTAGTTAAATGCATCAGAAAACCATCTATGGGGAAAGGAGAATTAGAACCCGAGGCGTTGTTGGTTTTTGAATATGAAAACAATTTTACCAGGGATATAAATAATGTAATTAAATTGCGTAATTTAATTAAACAAGAATTTAAAGTGGATAAGATTTACCATACCTTTATGGTCAGATGTCAACCTAAAGCTTGTGCTGCCAGACAGAGTGTTAACTGCTATGGAAAGGGGAAATGGATTGACAAAGACTATAATTGTCTACTTAGCAACAATACCTGTGACGGTATACCAGTTAAACCGGGTACCGGAGAGATTATATCCTGCTTGCCATTTCTACTTGAGGAAATAGAAATTTTAAATCCTATATATTTGTTTCTATTTGGTGACAGAGTAGCTGAATTTGTCCTAAAATCCTATGGGGTTTACGATAATTTTGTTGCCAATCAACGTTACGAATATGAACAAATGGTTTTTCTCACCTCAGTCAATGAAGATAAATT
>CAZAZH010000004.1:4324-45919 GCA_964489585.1 uncultured Syntrophomonas sp. | reverse complement strand
ATTTTCATCACTGGTTGCGTGTGTCTGGCAGACATGACGGGTTAATTAGGAAATAACTTTCCTTGTCATCCTTAACTAAGTGAGGATCTTCACTTAGATATCATATCAGATCCTTCGCTACGCTCAGGATGACACCCACGGAAGCCGCGGGAATTTTCATTGGTGGTTGCGGCCTTCGGCCATGACGGGTTAATTAGGAAATAGAATACTAGATAATTGTCAGACAAAATGTTTCACGTGAAACATTTTGGTATCCGTCTACCCTTTAGGGCATGATCTAATAACATTGCCTGCTACCAAATTAAATACTATAATGGTAAAAATAGCCGCATCTGTATAATGATGCCGGCGGTAAAGAGGTGAAACTAATGGCACATGAATTACCTACATTAGCTTACCCCTATGATGCTCTGGAACCCTATTATGACGAAGAAACCTTACGACTCCATCACGGTAAACATCACCAATCCTACGTTGACGGCCTGAATAAGGCTGAAGCCCAGTTAGCTGAAGCCCGCAGTCGTAGTGACTATGGTCTGGTTAAACACTGGCTCAAGGAAATAGCCTTTCATGGATCAGGCCATATACTACACACCCTCTTCTTTGAAAATTTAGCCCCGGCAGGTCAATCCTCCCCTGGTCCGAAAATCAGTAGCCAGGTAGAACAGGACTTTGGTAGCTTTGATGAATTTAAAAAGATGTTTTCCGCAGCAGCTGCAGCCGTTGAAGGGTCAGGTTGGGCGTTACTATGCTATAATCCATTATTTAAGAAATTAGAAATTCTCCAGGCCGAAAAGCACCAGAATTTAACTCAATGGGGAGTAATCCCCCTGCTGGTAGTTGATGTGTGGGAACATGCCTATTATCTCAAATACCAGAACCGGCGTGCCGATTATATCGCAGCCTGGTGGAATATTGTTAACTGGAACATTATCGAAGAAAGATTAGTAAAAGCCAGCAGCTAAAGCTGCTGGCCCTTTTCTTTAAGCACATCCTTAATTAAACCCCATACCCACCAATCTCAACTACCTATTTAAATAGCTGTATTCGGATTAGCATTAATGTGTAGGGAACGGCTCCCTGTGCCGTTCCGTTATGCTCAGTGGTACCCGAAGGTGAACCCGCGGAACCGAAAAGATTTACGCGGTTTACTGCCTATTCTCGAATTAACCTCGATAACTGGTAATCGCATCGGGATAAGTAAGGTGAAGCTTAATATCCTCACCGGGATGACAGCCTTTACGTGCTAAAATTTGGCTAACGGTATTATAGGCCAGGGTGGGATTATTATTTTGTTGGCTCAGATGGGCTAGAAAAACCTGCATCTGCTTTTGGGGAGCAATGCGTTCCAATATACTGGCGGTATCATGGTTGGAAAGATGCCCATACCTGCCCATAATACGTTGTTTGAGAAAACGGGGATAAGGTCCGTTTATTAACATTTCACGGTCATGGTTAGATTCCAACACCGCCAGCTGGGCACCAGTTAAGGCCTTTAGAATATTCTCCGTTATCATACCTATATCAGTAGCCATAACCCATTTCTTTTGCCGGTAATGAAAAGCAAAGCCTACTGGGTCAGCCGCATCATGAGGAATGCTAAAAGCTTCTAGCGCGACTCCCCCGATGCAAAATTCTTTATCTATAGTATTACAGCATTCCGCTGGCAATTTATCCCGGCAGGGTATGGCTTCCCAGGTGGCTCCCCGGGCAAATACGGGTAAATGATAGCGGCGGATAAATACATCCAGTCCCTTAATATGATCAGTATGCTCATGGGTAATTAAAACCCCATCCAGATCCCCTGCTCTTACTCCCAACAGGGCCAATTTGTTTTCTATTCTACGGGTACTAATACCTACATCAACCAGAATTCGGGTATTCCCAAACTTAAATAAAGCCACATTACCAGTACTGCCACTGGCCAGTATATGTACTTGCATTACTGCCTCTCCTCCCGCTGTTTCACATTTACTATTATAGCGAACTTTGGCCACCAAATTTAAAGTTTTATATGTCACTCTAAGCAGCAGCAAAAAGTCTAAGACCCTTCGGCTTCGCCTCAGGGTGACAGAAAATACTTGTGTTTCATCGAAGAATCTAATTATGCCAAAAATCTAGATCAGGAAAATGAATGTGTTAAGCCAGGTAATCGTTCTTTTTCCCCGCAGGCTTTCCTAAGGCTCCTTTTTGAAATGTTGTTGCCAATAATATCTTCCTGTGCTACTATGGCATTGGCACCAGGTAAACTCTATTAGTCGTTTTAGTTTACCTTCAAGGATTAGGGAGGCGTGCTTGGGTATGAATCGAAAAAAGGCAATCGGTATCGTTATGGCGCTGGTATTGCTGGGAACAGGATCATATTATTACTACCTCCATTATTATCAGAACACTGATAAACTACTACAGGCCAGCGGTACTATTGAAGCCACAACGGTGGAAGTGTGTGCCCGTTTAAATGGCACCTTGCAAAACCTGTCGGTAAGTGAGGGCATGAAGATAGAAAAAGGCCAGCTACTGGCGGAATTGTCCCGCAGTGACCTGTTAAGTCAGCGGGAAAGAGACGCCCTCGGGGTACAGGTAGCCCAGGCCCGCTATAACGACCTGGTATCAGGCTTTAGAAACGAGGAAATTAAGGAAGCTACTTCTAATTTGGGTCTGGCGCAGGCCAATCTGGAACAGGCCATAACCGACCTGGACCGGGCCGAGCAATTATTGAAGGCCGGAGCCCTTTCCCAGGAAAAACTGGATGCCGCCCAATTAAACAAGACTACCCGGGAAAAGCAGGTAGAGGTGGCAAAATCCCGGCTGCAACTGCTGGAATCAGGTAACCGCCCCGAGGTAGTTGCCGGTGCCGCAGCGGAGGTAGCGCGAAGCAAGGCTGTTTTGAAAACTACTGAAGCTATGCTGGCTGATCTTAAGATACTTTCTCCCTTTAATGGTACCATCAGCAGTAAAAATTTTGAAAACGGTGAGTATATCCCGGCTGGAGCCTCATTGCTCAGTATAGCTGACCTAAATCATCTCTGGATAAAGGTTTACATACCTACTGACGACCTGCCTCGGGTTAAGCTTAACCAAACCGTAGAGGTTAGCGTAAGCGGCAGCCCCCAGGTTTTTACCGGTAAAGTCACCTATATTGCCTCCCGAGGGGAATTTACCCCTAAAACTATCCAGACTAAAAAAGAACGGGCCAACGTGGTTTTCGCAGTTAAAGTAGCAGTAAAAAACCAGCAGGGTATACTTAAACCGGGTATGCCGGCTGATGTCGTCTTTACCGGGAGTTGATTTAAGGTGATTGAGGTTATTGAGATCACAAAAACTTTTTCTGGTAAGATAGCCCTGGACAAGGTAAGCCTTTCGGTTAAAAAGCGGAGCATATTTGGATTGATTGGTCCCGATGGTGCCGGTAAAACTACCCTGTTCAGGACAATCTGCGGGCTGCTCATAGCAGATAGCGGGCAAGTGTTGCTGGATGGGGGTGCACCCGATAGTTTAAGTAAAGGAGAACTGGGCTACATGCCCCAACGTTTTAGCCTTTATGGCGACCTTACGGTGATGGAGAATATTGATTTTTTTGGCTCTTTGTATGGATTAAGCCGTAATCTGATTTTGCAGCGAGCCGATGAAATCCTTGATATAACCGGGTTGGCCCCCTTTAAGAAAAGACTTGCTACTCAGCTTTCCGGGGGTATGAAACAAAAACTATCTTTAAGCTGCGCCTTGCTCACCCGCCCGGCAATTTTAATCCTGGACGAGCCAACTTATGGGGTAGACCCGAATTCCCGCAAGGAATTCTGGAAGATTTTATACCAGCTTAACCATGAAGGTATGACCGTACTGGTATCTACCCCTTATATGGATGAGGCTGAACTTTGCCATCAACTGGCCTTTATCAACCAGGGGCAATTGCTGGCCCTGGATGCTCCCGGGCATTTAAAAGAAAGATTATTAGGCCAGGTGGTAGAGGTTAGGACTGGAGTTAAAGACCCTTATCTTTTCGACAATATTCCCGGGGTACGGTACAGCTCATTTTTTGGTTACAAACACCGCCTTATTGTTAAAGATATCGAATCTACCAGAAGCTTGATAACTCGGCGAGCCGAGCTGCAAGGTAGCAAGGAATTCTCGCTTGAGGAAGTCGAGCCATCCATGGAAGACCTTTTTGTGTATCTGACCGAAACCGGGATTTAAGAAACAGGGAGCGCAATATGACTTGCACGGTAAAGACTATTAATCTTAGTAAAAATTTTGGTGACTTTACCGCCGTGGATAAGATTAACCTTACCATTGGCAAAGGAGAAGTTTGTGGCTTTTTGGGCCCTAATGGGGCAGGTAAATCAACTGCCATTCGTATGCTTTGCGGTATTCTTAAACCCAGCTCGGGCAAAGCGGAAGTGCTGGGGTTTGATGTAGATCAGGAAAGTGAAAAAATAAAGCCCCGGATTGGTTATATGTCCCAGAAGTTTAGCCTCTACAATGATTTGCAGGTTAAAGAAAATTTAGACTTCTATGCCGGAATCTATAGCATCCCGGTGCGGGAAAGAAAAAAACGGATTGCCGAAATGATTACCCTGGCAGGTATAGAAGGTGAAGAAGACGTCCTGGTTGCCTCCTTAAGTCCGGGCATTAAACAGCGCCTGGCTCTGGGTTGTGCTATAATGGCCCGCCCGGCTCTGATATTCCTGGATGAGCCCACCAGTGGCGTAAGCCCCACCGCCCGACGCCAGTTTTTTAACATTATTCAGGAACTGGCTGCCGGGGGAGCAACGGTTATTGTCTCTACTCATTTTATGGACGAGGCTGAGCGCTGTGATAAAATTGCTTTTTTCCATCAGGGGCGGTTACTGGCCCTGGATACTCCTGATCAGCTTAAGAAAGGCCTGGATGGTTATATGGTCAAACTGGAGGTAACCGACCCATTTAAGCAAATGGAGATTCTAGCATCTCTCCCCTTTGTAAAGGATTGCAGCTTTCAGGGGCTTTCTTTGCGCCTGCTGCTTAACGACGGCAATGGTCTGGCAGAATTAGAGAAGGTTACCGGGTTTAAACCAGTAAAACTTATTCCCAACCTGGAAGATGTTTTTATTAACCTGTTGCGCCAACAGGGTGGGGAGGAAAGGCGGGAGCTAGCATGAGCCGAACTTCATCTATAATTAAAAAGGAATTTTTGCAGATGAAAAGGGACCGCCTGACTCTGGCCTTGATTTTTATGATTCCCCTGGTGCAATTACTGCTTTTTGGTTATGCGATTCAAACCGAAGTAAAGCATATACCTACCGTAGTATTCGACCAATCTTTATCTTCTTCTAGCCGGGATATGTTAGAAGCCTTTAGCGCCTCCGGCTATTTTGATATTACCCTCGGTGCTTATAGCTATGAGGAAGTAACCCAACACATTGATAGTGGTCAAGCCCAGGTAGGGATAATATTCCCGCCTGATTTTGCCCACCAGGTACATCGAGGATCTCCGGCAGCAGTGCAGGTAATTGTAGACGCCAGTGACAGCATGGTGGCTAACCAGGCTATTGCTATCGCTAACTCCATAGGGCTGATAAAATCCCAGCAGGTACTGTTTCAGAAAACTAGGATAAGTTCGCCTCCGTATGATATCCGGGTTCGGCCCTGGTACAATCCGGATGGTATTACGGCTTACTACATGGTACCGGCCATACTGGGAATAATCGTAACTATGACCATGGTTATAATTACTTCTGTAGCCATAGTACGGGAAAGAGAGCAGGGCACCCTGGAGCAGTTACTGGTCACCCCGGTTAAACCCCTGGAATTGATGATTGGTAAAATCGTGCCTTATATAGTGCTGGGCTACCTGCAGATAACCGTTGCTCTGCTGGTGGCGGTTCTGATTTTCCAGGTTCCTATACGAGGCAGCCTGTTACAGCTTTATCTGCTTACCCTGTTCTTTATAACTGCCTCCCTGGGCCTGGGCTTAATGATTTCCAATCTGGCCCAAACTCAGATGCAGGCTTTTCAGATGTCCTTTTTTGTAATGCTGCCCAGTATTCTGTTATCGGGATTCATGTTCCCCCGGGCAGCTATGCCAAAAATAATCTTTTTCATCAGTTATTTAATTCCCCTAACTTATTACCTGGATATAATTCGCGGTATTGTGCTTAAGGGGATTGGTTTTAATTACCTGATAGGACAGGTAACATCATTGCTGGTATTTTCTCTTGTGGTTCTTAGCATTAGTGTGCTCAAGTTTCGAAAAACGGTAAGTTAGTTGGAGGGTTTAAAATGGACATCAGGGAGCGTATTATAAAAGCTTGCCGGGATCTGGCGGTGGAGCAGGGATTACGGGGTTTTACTATGGATGAGCTGGCCCAACGGGCCGGGGTAAGTAAAAGAACGGTTTACCGCTATTTTGACAGCAAAGAGAGTATAATCGAAGCCTCCCTGGATCAATTCGTATCAGGTGCAACAGCTCGGGTAGAGGATTTGCTATCCCGCAGTGAACACCCTTCCGTTTTTTTCGAAAGCTTGCTTAATTATCTTTCCTCCCAGGGGCAGTTTATAATTAACCCATCGGCCTTGAGCGATCTGCGTTTATATTACCCGCAGCTCTGGGACAAAATAGATGCTTTTCGTATAAAACAATTACGCAAGGTACTGGACCAGCTTATGACCACCCATCCAACTTACTTGCAAAATATTGACCACTGCATATTGAATGCCGTAATTGTTGCTGCCATTCAGAACGTACTTAATCCCACCTTTATTCTGGAAAACAACCTCACCTTCGAAGAAACTGCCCGGCAGTTGAGCCTTATACTTACCGCCTTGTTTCAATAAGTCCGAATATGTCCGGTGCCTGTCCCCGTATGTCCAATATGTCCGGGGACAGGCACCGGACATATTGGACATATAAAAATATTTTTCCCTCCACTTATATTTGGCTGGCTAAGGTGCAAGCTATAGATAAAAAGGAGGGATTTATTGTGCGAATCAGCGACCCCAATAAATTGGTGGCAAGCGTGATGGAGGTTAAAACTGGCCCTATCATGAGTGAAGTCATAATGGATATTGGTGACCAGGCAGTAACTGCAACTATAACCAGTGCTGCAGTTAACGATATGAAGTTACAAAAAGGTGACCAGGTATTTGCCATGTTTAATTCCACCGTGATTACCATAATTAAAGATACAAAAAATGAAGAATCCGATGAAACCTTGCCCTGGGCTCCTCGGTGGATGGCAGAGGTAATGGAAGAAAACTATCTTAGATAGGAGGTGAACGTTCTGGTACCATCGAACCGGCAGGAAAAAAGTTTAGAACAATCCCGGCAATCAGTACAGCAGGCTATTTTGTCTGCTCAGCAAGCCCGTAGAGTAGTACAACAGGCTGAGGCCAGTCTGAATCCCCAGGAATTTCGGTATGCCCAGCAAAAACTGGAGGCAGCTATGCAACAGATACAAGAGGCACAGCAGTATGCTGCACCAGGTGTATCAGCCCAGCAGCAAATAGATCTGCAACAGGCAGAACAGATGTTAACCAGGCATTACCAGCAGATTAACGGCTCCGAATCTTATCCAGATATGCAATAAAAATCAGGCAACAGGAGGACTGTTAAACTTCAGTTCCCTGTTGCCCTAATTAATATAAAAATAATACTGGGCCGATCGTTTAATTGGGTTGACCTGCCCATAATATCCTTTCTTTCCCCGAGGCAAAAATATGATCAGCAATAAAGCAATAGGCTTTTCAAAAACAACGGTCTTATTTTTATAAAGGTAAAGGACTGGAGCCAGACGACAATTAACCCCAAACGTCCAGCCCCTACCACCCTAATAATGTTGACTGATAAAAACTACCGGGCTAAGTTGACTACTACCCGTCCTTGTACCTTCCCCTGTAGAATCATATCAATTTTCTGATTGAGTTCCTCCAGGGAACATTCTTCGGCCAGTGCTTCCACATTATCCAGCTTCCATTCACCGGCAATTTTATTCCAGACTCGCAGACGATGGTCCATGGGACATTCTACTGAATCTATGCCACACAAGGTAACCCCTCGTAAAATAAAGGGCAGGACGGTCGCGGGTAAACTATTTGAAGCAGCATTTCCGCAACAAGTTATACTGCCCCCATAGCGGGTAGTTTTAATAGCGGTGTACAGGATATTGCCCCCAACCGTATCAATAACCCCTGCCCAGAGCGGTTTACCCAGTGGTCTTCCGGACTGGTCATCAACCTCTTCTACCGGTACGATACGTTTTAAGCCCAGGCCGTTTAAAAAGGTTTCCTCTTCCGGTCGACGCTGTACCCCCACCACTTCATAACCTAGCTTTGCCAGGGTGCGAGCCGCAAAACTCCCTACCCCGCCTGTAGTTCCGGTAACCAGGACTTCTCCATCCTTTGCTTTTACCCCGGCATCTACCAGAGCAGCTACCGAAAGCAAGGCCGTAAGCCCGGCGGTACCGTAGACCATAGTTTCCTTGAGGTTCAAATTGGGTAGTCTTTTAATTACCCAGGCAGCAGGTACCCGTATGTATTCCTGGTACCCCCCCGAGGTATTCATTCCTAAATCAAAACCTGTTACAAAAACTTCATCTCCTACGGCAAATTCCGCCACCGAACTCTGGGCTACAATACCGGCAGCATCTATGCCTGGAGTGTGAGGATACTTTTTGGTTACCCCACGATTACCAGTAGCGGAAAGTGCATCCTTGTAATTCAAGGAGGAATACTTGACGTTAATCAAAACATCTCCTGCGGGTAAATCATCAATGTGTTTGCTGGCAATTTCCCGGGAAAACTTCCCGTCAGCCTGCTCTGTTACTATCAAAGCCTTAAAATTATCTACCATTAGCCTCGCTCCTCCCTATAAATAATATTTATGGCTAAGTTTAATTTTCACACAACTTGGTACCTCTGTCTATGTATAAAAAAAGAGTCCCGCCACAGGGACTCTTTTTAAGTACTAACTTAAGCATCTTTAAATATTATGGTTCCCACGTGTTCTCCATTTAGAGCCCGGGTGATATTTCCTGGTTTAAGACCGTTTATTATTTGAACCTCGGTTAAATTCTGAGAACGGAGAATCATATCCAGTACACCGCGTTCTATTATCAAATCGTCCAGGTCTTTTTCGATAAGCTCCCGGGCTCCAATACGGGGAATGAATTCAGCCTCTGGATTAACCTTGGGGTTATCCGTGTACAGGCCATCTTCATCTTTAACAAATATGCAATGCTTAGCCCCGATTACTTCAGCCAGGAGATAAGCTCCCATATCGGTACGGTTGGGAGGCAAACGCCCTTCTTTGGGTAAATGCTCCCAATAACCATAAGGTGGCATACCATGAATAACCGGGATACAACCCTGGTTAAAATAGGCCGCCAGCTTGGGTATGTCATCATGTCCCACTTTTATGCCTCCATAGGGCATAAGCAGGGTTGATATCATAAGAGCATTTTGTTCAGACACACTCTGACCCAGTTTGGATATAACCCCGGTGGGCATACCCAATTCCATGGCAATAGCATATACGTGACGGGAACGGGTTCCTCCACCGGTTGAAATAATCATTTTATGCTGACTAGCATTTTCAATAATCTCTTTCAGTACCGGTAATACAGCGGTGGCCCCCATATCAGTAATACTCTGGCCTCCGATTTTAAGTACGTTAACATCCGGTAGAGCTCGGAATTGTTCAACATACTCCAGGCTTTTAATGAAACTCTGGCCTACCAGGGATTCACCCATAAGTTTACTTTTTATGTGCAGGCGCTTGCTGTCTTTCTCTCGAATAAGAGCCATTACTTAAAAATCCGCCTTTCTAGTCGTCAACCTCGACTTCTGCTTCGTCCTTGCCGGCAGTCAGAAAGACAATTTCTGCTCCCAGGGCGGCAGCAATTTGGTCGATTTCAGACTTTCTAATATGTTTGACGTGAATTTTTAAATCAGTTCCTGCTACACCAACTACAGAGTAACGTGGCTTTTTCTCACCTTCGGAAACTTTGCGTCTCTCTCTAATAAATATTTTGGCATTCCCCATCTTTTTCCTCAACTCCTTTCGGCATATATATAGATTATATACTATATTTTTTTTAAGATACTACAGGCTGAATATGGAATAATTGTTATTAACATAAGTATTTGATATCTTAGTAAATCTAATACAAGATTAACTACAATAGTTAGTCAAATTATACCTAAATTCCTTAAAGCAGTAAGGTAACTGATTAATCATAATTCCACCGGAAATGGCGTATCGGGACTGGTTATATGTTTTAGAATGAGTACGGCATCGGTAATGTTAATAGAGCCATCGCCATTGACATCGGCAGCTACTGCATCGATAAGCTGTTCAGGATTGGTTATATATTTCAATACCAATACAGCATCAGTAATGTTAACATTGGAGTCTTTGTTTGCATCACCATATATAATTGAGTCCCCTGCGAATAGAACAATACTGTTAAAAATAGTTCGATTGCCAGCCTCGTCCTGTGCTTGCAAGTACAAGTTATTGTAACCCGGCTGTAAGTTCAACGTCGTAAAAAAGGTTCCATCCGGGTTGATTGTTAACTGAGTATCGTTAAGGTATAGGGCAGCTGATGGTTCAACTGTTCCGCTTACTTCCAGGGAGGATGTCTTGCTTTCCATCTCCTGGGTCAAATTGTTGACCGTCAGCTGGGGCGGGGTGGGGTCATAGTAACATTCAAATGTTTCCTGGGCTGCGTCCCCGTTTACTTTGGTGGCAACCAATAGCATTTCATTTCTTCCATAAGTTAACTCGACAGCTTGTTCAAAACTGCCGCTAATTCCAGTGGCACATTCAGTCCCGTTCAGAAGAAGTACGCCGGTGGCACCATTCTCAATTTCACCCGTAACCGTGACCTCGGCCTGACTATTCATAATTGCTGGCCAGGTGATGCTTAACGCTGGCGGTATTGCTTGCGGTAAAAATACCTCAACTACCTGGCTGGGATAGCTTTCCAGTTTGCTATCATTGACGGCACAAACAGCAATGCGATATGTTTGGTTTGCTTCCAGGCCATTCCATTCAAAGCTTTGGTGGTCCAGGCTGACAAAAGCAGATTCCATGGGCTGGTCTTGAGCATCCAGGAGATAAATTCGGTACCCTTCCAGATCAGCTTCACTGTTAGGATTCCAACTGATATTCAGATATCCGTTGATGGTTTCTGCTGCCAGGCCCTGGGGGACAGCTGGTGCGGCCAGGTTTTGCACTGTAATTTTTCCGGTTGCCCAGGCGATAACCGGATCATTACAATCGTCGTCCACAATTGCATAGATATAATAATCTCCGTTTTGAATATTGCTGGTATCCCATGTATAGCCGCCGCTTGCAGGATCAAGCTCACCGGCAACGAGGGTCCCTGTGGTTTGTTGATTGTCTTTGCCGTAGTATAGACTTAGCAACGCTCCTGATGCTGCATTGCTGTTCCAGTTAATAGCCAACGAACCAGATGTCAATGTATCTTGATTTGGGCTGGTTATAGTCAGCGCTGGTTTATCATCGACTTGATATATTTCAACTTTGTATAATGTTACCGCCGGGTTGCTTATTGTATATGTCCACGACCCTGCTGCGGGGTTAGCGATAACATAAAATGCTTCTTTCTGGTCAGTATTTTTGAAATAGTTGGCGGTTAAAGAATCTATGGGACAGTTTACAGGTGTCAGGCTTTCCCCGTTAGGTCCGCTCAGGCTAAAGTCAGTGTCTGCATCTTCTTCCCAGGTTAACCGAATGATTGATTGACTTTGACCCGATGGTACCACTACCGGGCTGGTTTCAGCAGCTATCATGATGGAATCCTTTCCAACAGCTGCCGTTTCATCCAACATAGCTAATTGTGGTGATTTGTTAGCATCCCATAGTGTCATTCGACCTGATACGCCGAATTGTCCATTCCATTTCATCCAAAATCCTACCTTTAATATCCCCTGCTCTATATCTGCATTAATTCCTGCATCATGAATACTAAGTTGGGCATCACTAACTTCCATTCCTCCTATCCAGGGTACATTTTTGGGTACATGAATATTTCCCTGTGCTACTCCTTGTAAATGAAGGCTTTTATCACACTTAAGAGTCAAGTTTGCTTCTACAATATCCATGGCATTAAGGGTTGCTTGTATTGAAAAGCCTTTGTTCTTATCCAAATCAAATTCCCCGGCAGCCAAATCAAAGCTGAAAAGTTTCAAATCTCCACTGCCGCCAAAATTACCGGACATGTCTACCGTCAAGGTTAAATTTTTCCCTTCAATAGCGGCTACATCCAATACTTTTGGTCCTCCAGTAATATCTGCCTGGCCAGTAATCTTTAGAGGTGGTTGAGCCAATCCACCGAGTTCTCCATAGAGTCGGTTGACAAAAAAGCCGGTAGCATCGATAGCAATATTCATTCCATCCAGACCAAATCCTACTTCATTTAACTGTGCATTGACCAATCCAATTTTTCCTTCAATACCAAATACCTTGGGGATTTCTAAAATGGCATGTCCCACAAATTTGGTTTCCGTACTGTCGTACTCCATATAGGCGTCTTTTAATCCCAGAGAGCTTTTACCCAGTTTGCTGCTGAAGCAGGCAGTGCAAATGATGTGGAGTTAATTGCTTTATTGGTATAATTTGCAACAGCCTGGTTGGCAGTTATATCAAAAAAGGATATCTTGTAGCCTGGTTCCTGAGCTGCTCCAGCCCATACTCCATCCCAGCTTACGTCAATATTGTTTATATCGACTGTAGTTTGGTTAGGAGTAAGAATGTTGGGAGCTGCTGTTACCACCGCCACTTTTCGGCTATTCATGGTAATCTCAGAACCACGAACCGCACGTACTTCGATGACATACTTGTGACCGGCAATCAGATTAGCCTTAAGATAACTGATACTATATTCATTGGTATATACTTCGTCATCCATAAGTTCGTAGTTACTGGCACCTTCCTCTTTAACGGCTACCACGTAATGTTCTGCTCCGCTCACAGTATTCCAGCGTACCGTAAAACCCCCATTAACTCCCAATGCTATAGTAGTACCATCCGTCGACGGCTGTGTAATGGTGGGAGAAGTAATCGATGTACCACTATCTGCTGTAGTCGAAAAACTGAAAACATAATTACTGGCCAGATTATTGCCAAAAGCATCCTTTACTGCACCCGCTGGGATGGTTACTCTATAGGTATTCTGCTTGGTCCAGTCACCATTTCTGGTTATAGTGAGGGTACTGCCGCTTATACCTTTCCCGGCAAGGGGTACAACCGCATTATTATAGGTTGTACATATAATTTCTATGCTGTTATAATTGCTGCTGGCTTGTATTGTTTCATCAAAGTTCACTGTTACCGTTTGGCGGTTTAATGCTACATTAGTTTCATTATTATATGGACTGGTGCCCGTTACATTGGGACCCGAATTATCCTCATTCCCAATTATTACGGTACATGTTGCATAAATAGAAGGATCAGCATCTGATGTGGCTGTTATGGTGGTATAGCCGTTTCTAATGGGCGTAACCATACCCAGCGAATCCACCGAGGCTATTTCCGGATGAGACGATGTCCAGCTTACCCGCTTGTCAGTAGCTTCGGGAGGAGATATGGTGGCAAAAAGCTGAAAGGGAACATCAGACGCCTGTTTAATCACCTTGGTTTCACTGAGAGTTATTCCGGTGATATCGGTCTGGGCTTCAACAAAAACACGACAAATATCATAGACCTCTGGATCAGCCATTGATTCGGCCCATATTGAAGCTTTTCCAATACCTACAGGAGTAACCAGACCATTTTTCGTAACTGTGGCAACACTAGTATCGCTTGACCACCATTCAACTCGTTTGTTATTAGCATCTTCAGGTAAAACGGTTGCGACTAATTGCAGCGGAGCATCTTCCAGGGTCATTACGATTCCATTACAATCCAGGGATACACTGGTAGGCAATATTACCGTAACACCAAATGCATCGAAAAATACCTCCCCAAAGGGGGTGCCGTTATAATACATCTGCAATTCAAAATAATAGTTCCCTGGGGTGTCACATTTGATTGGTATATCGAAGGTTTTAGTTGCCCCGGCAACAACCACTTCATTGTTAATCCATTGTTTCACCAGGTTAGGATAATCATTTTTCGCAGTCGGACCAAAGGCAAAAACATTGTTACCAGACCAGGCATTTTGTCCGGTATTCTGTACCGTAATGGAAGCTATGTAATTCCTCCCTACTTTCATATCCGACGGTATATTACTGCTGATAATTTTGGCATCATAAAGCAGGTTATTGGAAGGATTACATATAACATTAACGGTTTTTGCTTTACCAAATCCCTGGGTATCACTATGAACCATCTGCAGTCTGATGTCATATTCACCTGATGCATCAGGAGTCATAGAAAAATAAAATGTTTTGGTGGCTCCGGATGTAACTGTTTCACCATTTCCCAGTGCAATCTTGTTATTGGTAATTCCAAAATGTGCGTATTCCGAACTGATTCGAAGTCTGTCCTGGTTATTTTCAGTCCAGGTCTGTGATCCGGTATTCTTGAAGGTGATATTAACGTTATATGTAGCCCCAGCATCCATCGTTGTCGGTATTACATAGTTAACAATTTCAGAATTATATTCGCGAATTCCAACATTAAAATATACTGGTTCAGAAGGGCTAAAAACTACGGGATTGCTATTTTTATCGATAGCCTTGACCACCAATTTGTAGCGATGATTCTCTTCTACATGGTAGTCTTTTATGTAACAATTACCATAAGTTGCTGGCCGACCTTCACCACCAGTTAACAGAGTTTCGCTTCCGTTAGTAACATCCCATAAAGCATAACAATAACCTGTGGCTCCGTTTACTGCTGTCCAGGTTACTTCACATACAACATCATCCATAGGAAAACTTGCATTGTTGGCTGGAGATGTAATAACAGGCGCATCTAAAGCTAGCACCCCTTTTATACCGATCGTTAGACATAACAAAAATGTTATACAAAATAAACTTACATAATATGTTTTTTTCATAAACCGCCGCTCCCCTTGGAAAAATAATATTATTACTCGTAATAACCTACCCGCGCCCCCCTACGGTGCAAGTATTTTCGTTCTAGTTGTTTTCACCATCTCTGCCCACGTTGCATTGCATTCGTCGGCATATTTGGTAATTTCATGTTCAATTAATATTCAAGTAGTATTTGTATGCAATTCTCTGCCCTCCCCTTTAATTTTTTTGTTCTATACAAAATAATAAAAACGATTCATTTAATCAAAATATTATCCCATTAATACTTTATTTCGTTTTTTCCCACCATTTACCTTCTTCTTTACCGAAATATTAAAAAGCGCTATCAGGGTTAGTTAAACCACAAACAGCGCTTTATTTCTCATTTGGTTTATTATACTTAATTAGAAAATAACTTTCCTTGATCCTGAACTTCTCTTGTCATCCTGAACGAAGTGAAGGATCTTCACCGGGATATCATATCAGATCCTTCGCTACGCTCAGGATGACACCCACGGAAGCCACGGGAATTTTCATTGGTGGTTGCGGCCTTCGGCCATGGGGGGTTAATTATAAATAAGGAGTTGCTTATATGTTTGATAAGGAGTCAAAATAAACAGGAAAGTAATTCGCTTATAATTAACGTAAAAATCTTGATACATTAAGTATTCGAAATATAATAAACCTAATGCAAGGTTAATAATAAATAGTAAGGCAAAAGGTATTATATAACCAGCATCTCAGTGGAGACAGATAAGAATGCCACCAAAGCCAAGCATAGCGGAGGTACCGGATGAATAAAACCTATGAGTTACTAAAAGACTTCTACCTGCGTTTCCAGGAGCATGAGGTTCCGGCCCTGGGAGCTCAATTAACCTATTATCTAATCCTGGCCTTCTTCCCTTTCCTTATCTTTCTTTTAACCCTTTTAAGTTATACTCCCTTTGCCGGTGAAGAAGCCTTAAATGATTTGTCGCGAATTTTACCTGCCGATGCTTATAAGGTAGTAGTAGAGGTGCTACGCCAAACGCTAAGTTCCAGCCGTCAGACCCTCCTGTCGCTGGGTGCGATTTTTACCATCTGGGCCTCTTCCAACGGCATTAATGCAGTTATCCACGGCATTAATAAGGCCTATAACGAGCGGGAAACCCGACCCTTCTGGAAGGTACGAGGCATGGCCGTCATTTTCACCATTGGCCTGGCCATAGTAATAATTCTGGCTTTTGTGCTCCTGGTGTGGGGCAAGTTACTGGGGCAGACTCTTATTACCTACCTGGGTTATAGTGAGTTTTTTATAAAAAGCTGGCAACTATATCGTTTTCTGTTGCCAGTGGGGGTAATGCTGGTGGTGTTTATGTTTTTTTACCGTTTTGCTCCCAATAAAAAAATCCGCTTCCGGGAAACTATCCCGGGAGCAGTTTTCTCCAGCCTGGGTTGGGTAGTGACCTCCTGGGCCTTTTCCTTCTATGTTAACCAGTTTGCTAACTTTACGCGAACCTACGGCAGCATTGGTGGTATAATAGTTCTGCTTTTGTGGCTGTATTTGAGCAGCATGGTTATCCTTATCGGCGGTGAAATTAACGCCACTATATCCTTCTTTAGAAAAAGCAGTGATTGATTTCTTACTCTCCGATTATAACCAGGTTTTGCGGTGGAAAATAAAGGTGATAGGTTTTACCCGCCTCCAGCCTTGGGCCTGTGCTTTTAGAAATGTGTACTTTAACATTAGTTTCCTCCTGGAGTTGAAAAGTATAGTTATAAAAAGAAAGCTCCTCCTTACCCTCAACTAGTTCTGCAGTAAGGCAGTTCTCCCCTTGACTATCGGCCAATTTGACGTATTCCGGACGTATGGCCGCAGATACTTCCTGGTTAACCACCAATCCATTAAGGCTATCGGGGTATAAACTTAAAGGTCCTGCACCCAGGCGGATATCCACCCGAGAGCCTTCAATTCCGCTTATTATACCATCAAATATGTTGTCCATTCCGGTTAGGCAAGCTACGGTTTTATTAGCCGGGCATTCTATAATAGTGCGGCGCTCGCCCCACTGCAGCAAACCACCAGTTTCATAAACTGCCATTTTACTACTTAAACGATAAGCTTCCGCCAGGTTGTGGGTAACAAAAAGCATATGGCCCTTAAAATCAGATTGTATTTCCAACAGTTCTGCTTCCAGCCGTTCCTTTACCTGGGTATCTAAAGCAGAAAAAGGCTCGTCCAGTAGCAATACTTCCGGTTCCGGCGCCATAGCACGGGCTAAAGCTACCCTTTGTTGCTGCCCCCCGGATAACTCCACCGGGTATCGATGCCCGAAACGGTCCAACCTCATCTTACCTAACAGTTGCTGTACCCGTTCGTTTTTCTGCGTAGTCGGTAACTGTCTTATGCCAAAGGCTATGTTTTCGTGGACAGTCAGGTGGGGAAACAGGGCATAATTTTGAAAAAGAAAACCTATCTTGCGTTGCCGGGCGGGTAGATTAATCTTTTGTTGGCTATCGAATAAAGCCTGTTCATTCAATACAATTTTACCCTGGTCAGGGGTCATTAATCCGGCTATGCATTTTAGAGTCATAGTTTTACCACAACCGGACGGTCCTAGAATCGCCATTATTTCCTGGCCTACCGCAAAATTAACCTCCAGTTTAAACTCGGGCAGAGATTTCTTAATATCTACGCTAAGAATCAGCAGTCACCTCCCTGACCGGATGTCTGCTAAACCGGCGTTGATATTTTTTCCAGTAGTTTAAAGTTACGATGCTAACAAAAG
Source organism: uncultured Syntrophomonas sp. (assembly GCA_964489585.1). Classification (GTDB taxonomy): domain Bacteria; phylum Bacillota; class Syntrophomonadia; order Syntrophomonadales; family Syntrophomonadaceae; genus UBA4844. The sequence goes on along the minus strand of CAZAZH010000004.1, from coordinate 28,169 downwards.
AAATTAATAAAATTACCAGTACCCAGATTAAGGCTTGCTGCTGCTTACCGCCCTCAACCAGGAAATATATAGCTACCGGTATAGTCTGGGTTCGGCCTGGAATATTTCCTGCCAGCATCAGGGTGGCTCCAAATTCCCCCAGGGAACGGGCAAAGGCCAAAATGGTACCTGCTGCTATTCCCGGCCAGGCCATAGGTATAGTAATCCGCCAGAAAACAGTCCCCTCTGAAGCCCCCAGAGTACGGGCTGCATCCTCAATATTAGCGTCAATCTGTTCGAAAGCTCCCCGGGCGGTCTGGTACATTAAGGGAAACGATACTACAGCAGCGGCAATAACGGTTGCTGACCAGGAGAAAACCACCGGCCGTCCTATTTCAAAGAAAAATGACCCCAGCCAGCCGTTTCTTCCCAGAAACCACAACAAGATAAAACCTACTACCGTAGGTGGTAAAACTAGAGGTAGAATAAATATTCCATCTAGCAAGCTTTTGCCCTTGAATTCGCACCTTGCCATCCAGCGGGCTACTATAATACCCAGAATAAAAGTGATGGCGGTTGCTACCAATGCTGTTTTTAATGATATCCAAAGCGGATTTAAATCCATCACTGCCATTATTTATACCCGTTTCCTTAAACTCTCCCTCCATTTCGAGGGCTAACAACAAATACCCGGCACTAGTCGAATCTTGACTCCGTGCCGGGGGTTTCTGTTTGTTTATTTTACCATAGTAAAGCCATATTTCTCGAAGATGGCTGCTGCTTTATCACTGCTTAAGAAATCTACAAAAGCTTTGGCCTCTTCCTGGTTTTTACTATCCTTAACTACTGCTACCGGATAAACCAGGGAGGAATGCAGACTTGCATCGGCTACTGCCGCCACTTTAACCTTGTCCGATATGTTAGCATCAGTTTGATACACTAAACCAGCTTCGGCATCGCCACTTTCCACGTAGGCCAGTACCTGGCGTACATCCTTAGCATATACCAGTTTGCCTTTTACTTTGTCCAATAAATTAAGACTGGTCAAGGCCTCAGAAGCATATTTACCTGCCGGAACTGAGTCTGGTTCGCCCATAGCAATTTTTTGGGCTTTTTCTAAATCCTCAAAACTCTTAATATTTTCGTTATCTTTAGCAACAATCAAAACCAGAGTATTTTTAACCAGGTCTTTGCGAGTTTCCTTTACAATCAAATCTTTTTCATCTAAAGCGTCCATTTTACCTTTTGCGGCAGAGATAAATACATCAGCCGGAGCTCCGTTTGCAATCTGCTCCTGCAGGGAACCGGAAGAACCCAGGTTAAAATCGAAGCTTACATTAGAATGTTCTTCCTGATACGCCTTCTCAATATCACCCATCGCATCAGTTAAACTGGCAGCAGCCGATATCAATAGAGTTACCGGCTCAGCACTCTGCTGTGGTTCAGGTTCCTTAGGAGCCTGGTTACCGCAACCAACCAGAGCAACCGCCAAAAATACCATAATAAGGCCAGCTACCAACCACTTCCTGGATGCAGGTTTAAAATTACGCACTTTTCATTCCTCCTAATTAATTCTATGTATTGGTTATCCTCCAAGTATTGCGATTCGCCAGGATACCCCCCTTCTATAAAGTTTTTTACCGGCTCATAAATATCCAAAAACACTATAGCAATAGCATTTTATTGCCATCTGATTTACAATTAAGAATAATCAAGCGGTAATAAATTCACCCTATAAAACAAATACAACTATACTGAACAATTCGACTTATATTAACAGCGTTCAACCCAACACAACTAAATATAATATAACATAACATTTGATTGATTACATTCGTAAACTACTATTCAATTTAAAATTAATTAGTATTTGTTTGGTTCTATTGGGGGCAACTTTTAATTGATGCCTCAAAACTAATTAGTTAATGTTTGTTTTATTTAGAATAGGAGGCAAGCCCATGCGTAAAGAAAGCACCCCCCTTACACCAGCAGAGGTAGCTGAAATACTTAAAATAAGCAAATATACTGTTTATGAAATGGTAAAACGGGGTGAGCTCCCGGCTTATAGAGTCGGTAAAAAAATTCGAGTTGATAGCCATGATCTACAAAAATATATTGACAAAGGTAAGGGGAACGAGTATGCTCCCGATGAACATTTCGTCCCATCCCCGGCTTCCCTTCTGGAGTCACCCCTTTTAGCGGTTGAAAATACTAGAGAACCCGGGTTGATAATCTGTGGACAGGATCTTTCCCTGGATATACTTGGCCGCTACCTGGAACATCACCCGGCAGGAATGCGGGCTTATCGACAAAACCTGGGTAGTTTTGCCGGAATGTTGGCACTTTACCAGGATAGAGCCGATCTGGCAGCCATCCATCTGTGGGATAGTGATAGTAATTCCTATAATATACCCTATGTCCGCCGCCTATTACCTGGTATTCCCGCAGTTATCATTCATTTGGGTTGCCGCATGCAAGGTTTTTATGTAGCCCGGGGTAACCCTAAACATATTAAGCAATGGGAAGACCTGATACGACCTGGTATCCGTTTCATTAACCGGGAAGCCGGGTCTGGAACCAGGGTGCTTATTGACGAACAATTTCGGATTTTAGGAATTAATCATCAGATGGTCAAAGGTTATGAAAACTTGGAGTTTTCTCACCTCGCTGTTGCCAGCGCTGTTTCCCGCGGAATCGTGGATGTTGGCGTAGGTAATGAAAAAGCCTCCATGCAGGTACGGGATATTGATTTTATTCCTCTTCGGCGGGAAAGATATGAATTGGTAATCAAAAAAGAAGATATTAACCGAACACCTTTTCAGGTGGTAATAGAAATCCTCAAATCTCCAGCTTTTAAGAATGAATTACAGGGATTAGGCGATTATGATTTAAGCGAAACCGGGAAAATTGTGGCTGAAGTTTAATTAGACAATAGGCGCTGCTAACGGAGTTTCTCTTGTAAATAACTTCGAACTCAGAACTCGATTAATTGTCTAGCGTAAGCAGTTAGGGGTAAGGAGTAAAGATACTTCCCTGGCGCATTCGCCAGGTATTATTTAACCATATACTATATAAATATAAAATAGCCCGGTAAGCAGCTCACCTTTAACTTGAGGGCTGAAACCGATGGGGGGTTAATTATCTTATGCAAATGAATTTTTTATCATTTACCGTTCATATGATCGAAGGGTATATATCAAGTATATATTTAGTAGAATATGATGATGGTATGCTGTTGCTGGATGGTGGTTGTATTAATGACGTTAAACGTATCGAAGACTATTGTAAACGGGTTATTAACCGTCCTTTGAGTGATATCAAGCTGACTGTGGTTTCCCATATGCATCCTGACCATGCCGGGGGTGCAGCCACTTTACGCAGCAAATATAGTATACCTATTGCTGCCCATAAGAATGTAGACCTGTGGTACTCCGGTTTAGGGGGTTTACTGCAGCATAAACTAGACTGCTATATGGCTATGGGCGTAGCCCGAAAAAATAAACGTAAACGGGAGCATATGCTCTTTTACCCTATTATCCATCCTGATTTCCTACTTGATGACTTGCAAGTCCTTCCCTTCTTTGAAGATTGGGGCGCATTGCATACACCGGGGCATACCCTGCATGATATCGTTCTTTATCACCAAAAGGAGGCCTTGCTTTATATCGCTGATATGGTTTGTGATGTAAAAGGGAAAATGCTGCTCCCTTTACCGGTACTTGCCCCTCCCCAAATGGAAAACTCATACGATAAACTGGCATCTCTCAATTCTTCTACCCTGCTCATGGCTCACGGCGGAGTTAAACAAATGGAAGATACTTCTGCCCTTTTTCTGTCCATGAAAGAGCAGCTTAAACAGCCCCCTAACCCAATAATGCGCAGGGTTTATCGCTTTTCTACTTTTACCCCGGAAATAAAAAGACAGGGTATGTAAACCCTGTCCGTTTTAATGTTGCAGTTATATCCTTACTTCTTCTGCATTTTAGCCCAGGTGTCTCTTAAAGATACGATTCGGTTAAACACCAGTTTACCCGGTGTAGAATCGGGATCTGCGCAGAAATAACCCTGGCGCATAAACTGGTAGCGGTTGCCTATCATGGTATCAGCTAAACCTGGTTCCAGCATACATGAGTTAAGAATTTCTAAAGACTGGGGGTTAATATTGCTGGTGAAATCCTCGGTTTCATCCTCTTCCGGATCTTCCTGGAGAAAGAGATGGTCATAGAGACGTACTTCCGCCGGGATGGCATGAAGAGCCGAAACCCAGTGGGACGTACCCTTAACCTTACGGCCAGCAGTAGGTCCACCACTTTTGGAATCAGGGTCATAAGTACAGTGCAGTTTAACAATCTGCCCCTGTTCATCCTTAACTACTTCTTCACACTTAATAATGTAAGCACTCTTAAGACGTATTTCACCACCCGGTACCAGGCGGAAGAATTTCTTCGGGGGATTTTCCATAAAATCTTCCTGCTCAATATATATTTCCCGGGAAAATGGAATCTTTCTGCTTCCAGCCGCCGGGTCTTCCGGATTATTTTCAGCTTCCAGCCATTCCACCTGCCCTTCCGGATAATTATCAATTATCACCTTAAGGGGCTGTAAAACTGCCATAACCCGGGGAGCGGTGAAGTTTAGTTCCTCCCGGATACAATGTTCCAACAAAGCTATATCTACCATACTATCCCGTTTGGCTACTCCAATCCGTTCACAAAAATCCCGGATAGATGCGGGCGTATATCCACGCCGGCGCAGTCCAGATATAGTCGGCATACGTGGGTCATCCCAACCGTTGACAAAACCTTCCTCCACCAGTTGCCGGAGTTTGCGCTTGCTCATAACGGTGTGAGTCAGGTTCAAGCGGGCAAATTCAATTTGCTGGGGTCGCCCATATTCGGCAGCATTATAGTCTACATTATCAATAAACCATTCGTATAAGGGACGATGGTCAGCAAATTCCAGGGTACAAACAGAATGAGTTATAGCCTCCAGAGCATCAGACAAGGGATGAGCATAGTCATACATAGGATAAATACACCATTTATCCCCGGTACGATGATGACTGGCCCTTAAAATACGGTAAATAACCGGGTCACGCATATTAAGATTGGGAGAGGCCATATCTATTTTAGCCCTTAGTACCCGGGAACCATCTTCAAATTCTCCCGCCCGCATCCGTTCGAAAAGGTCCAGATTTTCCTCCACTGAGCGATTGCGGTAGGGGCTTTCTTTGCCCGGTTCAGTAAGGCTTCCACGATAGTCCTTAATTTCCTGGGCACTCAAGTCACACACGAATGCTTTACCAGCTTTGATTAGTTGGATTGCAAAACTATAAAGTAGTTCAAAATAATCAGAAGCATAATATAAACGGTCTTCCCAATCAAACCCCAGCCAGCGTACATCGGTTTTAATAGAGTCTACATATTCTACTTCTTCTTTGCTGGGATTGGTATCATCAAAGCGCAGGTTGGTTATACCATTATTGGCTGCCGCCAGCCCGAAATTAAGACAAATCGATTTGGCATGTCCTATATGCAGATAGCCGTTAGGTTCAGGCGGAAAACGGGTATGTACTCTCCCGCCATTCTTACCAGTTCGTAAATCCTCGCTAATAATAGTCTGAATAAAATTTACCGGAGTTTTATTGCTATCTCCAGTTTCCCCATTATTATTTAATACTTCCGCTTCAGTCATAATCTATCCTCCTTGAGCCAGAAATGGTCTGGTTTCATTATATTATCTCCCTTATATAATAAGGTTTAAGCAACAGGCTGTCGATTAGTAGTCGATAATTTTGCTTGTAATTATAACATGGAGTGGAATAGTTAAACCAGATAAGGGGTAAAAACCGTTAGTGGTATAATTGGATAGGTCAGCGCATATTAGTGGTAAATACTAATCAGGGAGGAAGTACCTTGGTACAATCTAGCAACCCGCAGCGAAAAACATGGCGACTAATAATAATAGCTATAGTGTTTATAGTGTTAGTAACCACATTTTTTTACTTGCAGTATAAATCTCTACTTAGACAAGAGAATGTCTTGCCCGAGCAACCTTTACAGAAAGAAACGGAAGAAACTACTCCCAAGGTATCCCCGCAGGATATGGTAAACCTGGCTGAGTTTATTCCTAGGATACAGGTGGATTTAAGGTACGCTACTCCTAATAATTTTACCAGCGCTATAATTTATGATGATGATACCGCTTATCTCAGAAGAGGAACTGCGGAAAAATTAAAGGCGGCTCAGGCGGAATTTGTCACTCACGGTTATACAATTAAGGTCTGGGATGCTTACCGACCTCCTGCTGCCCAGTTTAAGCTATGGGAAAAGGTACCTGATGCCCGCTTTGTTATCAACCCTCATAAAGGCTATTCTTATCATTCCCGGGGTGTTGCTGTAGATATTACCCTGGTAGATGAAAAGGGACAGGAAGTAATTATGCCTACCGGCTTTGACGATTTTACTGCCCGGGCCGACCGGGATTACAGCGATTTAGACCAGGAAACGGCCGCCAATGCCCGCTTCCTGGAAGAGATAATGGTGAAACACGGGTTTAGCAGTATTTATTATGAATGGTGGCACTTTATTGACAGCAACAAAGACAAGTACCCGGTTTATGAGCCTGATAACTAAAACTCACACGACTTCACGGTGCGGGGGAAGGGGATTACATCGCGGATATTACTTACCCCGGTTAGATACATAATCAAGCGCTCAAAACCCAGGCCAAATCCTGCATGCTGAACTCCGCCGTATTTACGCAGCTCCAGATACCACCATAAATCTTCATCATGAATACCCAGTTCAGCCATCCTTTTTTCCAGAACCTCCAGCCTTTCTTCTCTTTGACTGCCGCCGATTAGTTCGCCTACTCCCGGAACTAATAAATCCATAGCCGCTACGGTTTTACCATCATCATTTTGCCGCATATAGAAAGCTTTGATATCCCGAGGATAGTCAGTTACAAAGACCGGTCTCTTGAAAACCTTCTCGGTTAAATAGCGTTCATGCTCTGTCTGCAGGTCACTACCCCACTCCACCGGGTAATCAAAAGTCTCCCCTGAGGCTTGCAGGATTTCTACTGCCCGGGTATAAGTTACCCGAGCAAATTCCTGATTTACGATACTTGTAAGCCTTTCCTGCAGGCCCTTATCCACAAAATCATTGCAGAATTTTATCTCCGCAGCGGCATTTTCCAGGACATAACTAATCACGAATTTCACCATAGCCTCAGCCAGCTGCATATCATCATTCAAATCAGCAAAGGCAATCTCTGGTTCAATCATCCAAAATTCAGCCGCATGGCGAGCGGTATTGGAATTTTCCGCTCGAAATGTGGGCCCAAAAGTATATACGTCCTTAAAAGCCAGCGCAAAGGCTTCCGCTTCCAGTTGACCGCTCACAGTAAGATTGGTTCTGCGACCAAAAAAGTCTTCCAAAAAATCAACTTCTCCGGTCTCCTTAAGCGGTGGCTTTTCCGCATCCAATGTGGTAACCCGAAACATTTCCCCAGCCCCTTCAGCATCGCTGGCAGTAATAATGGGAGAATGGACATAAACAAATCCTCGTTCCTGGAAAAACTGGTGAATAGCATAGGAGCCCAGCGAACGTATCCGGAAAACGGCGGCAAACAAATTGGTGCGGGGGCGTAAATGAGCTACTTCACGTAAAAACTCCCGGGTATGACGTTTAGGTTGTATAGGATAATCTTCCGGGGAATCCCCGGCTAAAATTACCTCCCGGGCCTTTATTTCAAAAGCCTGTTTGGCCTGTGGGGTCTCCACCAGTATCCCTCTAACCGTAACCGCCGCACCCGTTCTAAACCGGGCTACCTCTTCAAAGTTGTCCAGGGACTCTTTTTCATAGACTACTTGGAGCGTATTAAAATGAGTACCATCATTTAACGCAATAAATCCAAAGGATTTCTGGTCACGATTACTCCTGATCCACCCGCTGATTTCCACTTCCTGATTAGCGTACCTACCAGTGTCCCTAACCAGTTGTCGAACTACTGTTTTCTCCATGTTAATCCCCCTTTAATGAGGTATCTATTTTATTATTATGGCAAATATTACAGTGTATTAAAAACATTACTTATGATACGGTTCCCCTTTTAATATTTTAAATCCCCGGTAAAGCTGTTCGGTAAGCATAAGGACAGCCATCTGGTGGGGGAAAGTCATGGGGGAAAAGGAAAGACGGTAATTAGCTCTTCTCTTCACCTCATCAGATAGGCCGTGGGAACCTCCTATAACCAGGTTAACCCTGGATTTACCGGAGAGATTCCATTGCTCCAGCAGCCCGGCAAACGCTTCCGAGCTAATACTGCTCCCCTGGATATCCAGGACCACCAGGATTTCATCATCACCAACCAGCTTTAAAACCCGCTCGCCTTCCCTACTTAGCACCCGATTAATTTCACTCTGCCCCGCCCGGGGATTGGTTTTTTCCTCCAGACCGTCTACCAGTTCGATTCCGGTATAGGGCTGCAGCCTTTTTAAGTATTCGTTAATCCCTTTTAAAAAGAAAGCCTCTTTAATTTTACCTACTGATATAATCCGATATCGCATAGCCCCTCCATCTCATGCAAAATGTATACCATCTTTTCCGGATAGAAGTGTCATTATTCCAATCTATCCCATTAACAAAAAAACGTTTTTTCCTCTACTTCTAATAATATTGGTTATCTCTTTTTTACCATCCATATAAAATCACCCATTATTTACCTGATTATACAGTAGCCCCGGCTTATTTATTTGCATATTATACAGCAAATCTATAAAAGGAGGTATGAAAATGCCAGCAAGACCTTTACATTTTGTCCGTTCCGTTCCCGCCAGCGGGTCAACCAATGTATCCCGTGCTATAAAAACTATCACCTTATTTTTCGACAAAAATGTTGTTAACGATGCCGTCTGGGCCAATAATCGCACCAAAATTCGTATGTTTAGAGGTTCTACCCGGGTAGCTATAACGGTCACCAGAATTCGCGATACGGTTGATTTCAGCCAGCGCCGCAAAATTTTTGTCCATCCCGTAAGCCGGCTCCGTGCCAATACCAGGTACACCATTGTCATTAGCCCCAATCTGAAATCCAAGGCAGGGGATACCCTGGGCAAAACCGTACGGATACACTTTACTACCGGCTCGAATGGCATCATTCCAACTGAATAAGACCTAACTTATCTCCGGGGTTGCGTCTTTCGGTAAATACTTTCATCATTTGCAAAATGCGTGCCAACATTAAACAGGACACAGTGTTTATGTTCCAGTCTATCCCAGACACAAAACAATTAAATTTGTATCTATAGTTGTGCAAATATGTATATTACGCGTCCTTAACTGTACCTCTCTCATAATAGTGGTTACTTATATACCATAACTTACCTGTTTTGTGGGGTAACCGGGTTGTATTTGCCTGCATAGTATACACCAAGTTAAGAAAAGGAGGTATAGAAATGGCGCAACCCGGAGAAAAGCCCCTTAATTTTGTAAGCTCCATTCCTGCCAATGGTGCAACCAATGTTTCTCGTAGTATTGGGACCATTACCCTGGTCTTTGATAAGAATGTGGTAGATGATTCAGTCTGGGAAGATAACAAGACGCAAATAGATTTTTGGGCTGGCAGCACTCGTTTGGAGAAGAGGATAAACTACAATGTAGTTCGATCTACAGCTACTGCTAAACGCCGCAATATTTATATCAAACCTATAGGACTACTGAAGGCCAATACCAAATATACTATCCGCATCGGTCCTAAGCTGACATCAAAAGCCGGCCAGAGCCTGGGTAAGAGTGTTATCATTACATTTACCACAGGAAGGAGAGGGGTAGTTCCAACACCGATTGAAGAATAAGGTTCCTGGTTCCCTTAAAACATCATAGCCGGTCAAAAACAGTCCAGAAGGTTTAGTCCTATCTGGACTGTTACTTATCCAGTTTAATTTTAATGGTTTTAACCTCCATTTGTCCTACCTGAGTGCGGGGCAGTCTTACCAATTGCAGTTTAACTACCTGTCCAATTTTTTTACTAAATATTAAATCCTGCAGCTGGGAGGCGGTTTCTATTTTTACCCCGTCCAGAGAAGATACAATATCATAACGTTTAATACCAGCCTTATCAGCCGGACCACCTGTCGTCGGTTCAATCACTACACCGCTGGAAACCGGTAGATTAAAGTACCTGGCCTCATCCCCACTTATTTCCCCGATTATTTTGATTCCCATTAAGGGGCGTAAAACCCGCCCGTGTTTTTGTATATCCTCTATCACAATTTTCACCTGATTGGAAGGGATGGAAAAACCCATACCCTCAAATCCCTCGGCTGCAATTTTTACCGTATTTATTCCTACCAGTTGACCCTGCAGATTAACCAGAGCACCTCCGCTGTTACCTGGATTAATAGCCGCATCAGTCTGTATAAGTCGGAAAGTAAACCCTTCTTCGGTGGTCAGCAACCGGTTTAATCCACTTACTATACCAGCGGTAACTGAGCGAGCAAACCTTAGTCCCAGGGGGTTACCGATAGCCACTACTTCCTCACCTACTACCAGTTTATCAGAGTCACCAAATTGTACCGGAGTTACCTTCCGTTCCACCTTTATTTTAATCAAGGCCAGGTCAGTACGGGGATCGGTACCAATGATTTTCGCCTCTTTTTCGGTCCCGTCCGCTAGAGTTACTATTAGGCGCTGGGCATTTCTTACTACATGATTGTTACTTACAATATGCCCCTGTTTGTCGATAATAACTCCCGAACCAGTTGTTTCTACCTTGCGCTGGTTAAATACATCACCATCACTACTCAGGTTAGTGATACCTACCACTGATGGGCTAACCTGGGCCGCTACTTTACTTATGGTACCGCTAACGACTATTTGCTCCTGTCCCGCAATAGGCTTGCTGGATGGAGGCTTATGATTAAAAATAGCTACTGCGCTAAGGCCAACGCAAAAGAAAATAAGAAAATATAGTATTCCCCTGACCGCCTGCTTGTTCACAACATTCCTCCTTGAAACCATATGTTTACCTTTAAGGTAAGAAGCAGTAATATTTTCTAACGCATGGTCTTTTATTATACTGTTCAATATCTTCCATATAAAAAAGGACGGATATTTTACCTTACCCATAGCAAGGTAAAATGTCCGTCCTCTAGTTTTTTAGCTACTCTATGACATTAGCACCCAAAGCACATAATTTATTGCTAATATCTTCATATCCGCGGAAAATATAGATGGCATTTTCGATTACAGTCTGGCCCCGGGCTACCAGAGCCGCCAGCACCAGGGCTGCACCGGCCCGCAGGTCAGTTGCCTTTACCCTGGCTCCATAGAGGTTACTAACCCCCTCTACCACCGCGGTATGCCCTTCCACCTTAATATTAGCCCCCATACGTTTTAGTTCATCAACTATTTGAAAACGGTTTTCGAAGACATTCTCCACTATTACGCTGGACCCCTCCCCCAGGGATAACAGGGCCATCATCTGTGACTGCATGTCGGTAGGAAAACCCGGATAAGGCAAGGTTTTAATATCAACCGGCAATATTTTATCGGCAGCCCTTACCAGAATGCCACCATTGGTCTCTCTAACCTCAGCTCCAGTCTCCTGCAATTTGGCTACAATCGGATGCAGATGAGTAGGAATAACGTTTTCCACCATCACTTCGCCCCCGGAAATAGCTGCAGCTACCATATAGGTACCAGCCTCAATCCGATCTGGGATAATAGCATAACGGCAAGCCTTGAGCTCTTTTACTCCCTCAATCTTAATAACATCCGTACCGGCACCCCTGATTCTTCCTCCCATGGAGTTTATAAAATTAGCCAAATCTACTATCTCCGGTTCCTTGGCCGCATTTTCAATTATACTTAGACGCGGAGTTTTAGAAGCCATCATCATAATGTTTTCGGTAGCTCCAACACTGGGAAAATCCAAATAAATACGGGAACCTCCCGGGTTTAATGTGCGGGCAAATATATAACCATGTTCAATATTAACTTCCGCCCCCAGAGCCTGAATACCCTTAATATGCAAATCCATTGGACGGGAGCCTATATCACATCCTCCAGGAAGGGAAACGGTAGCTTCTTGCTGTCGCCCCAGCATGGCTCCCAGAAAAAGATTGGACGCACGTAGTAACTTGGCCAATTCATAGGAGGTATGGCTCTTAATTCCACCTGCCGGTGGGCAAATGGACAAGCTACCATCCTCGTTCCAACGTGTGTCCACATCAATATCATTTAATATTTTTATCATTACTTCTACGTCACGTATTCGGGGTACATTATCTAATATAGTCTCACCATCGGCCATAATACTGGCAGCCATTATAACCAGGCCGGCATTTTTGGCTCCGCTGGCCCGTACCGTCCCATAAAGGGGGTTACCCCCTCTAATTACTAATGTATCTTTCAAGATTTACACCTCTTATTAAGCTTCGTTCGCAATATACTGGTAAAAGTCTGCTTCCCACTCAGTATACGATATTGATAAAACTATTTCGACAGCTTGTTCCATACTTTTACCTTGGCCTAGTTGGCGGGTTATACTAAATAAGCTATCTTCACCATAATGTTCAGCTATATACTCCGCCACCTGGAGGGATTCCCAGTAAGCTATAGATTGATCCAGTTGATCAAACTTTTTCCCCAGTTGTTTTAACTGGTAATACTCTACCTTTTTACCTTCATTAAAAGGACTGGAAAACTCGAATCCGGTAATTTTCTTTTCAACATACTGGGCAATAGCTTCGGTCCACCAGCGATTATAATTCCCCCGACTCATTTCGTCAACCATCAAATGGGCAAATTCATGAGCCATAGGCCCTTCCCGGGCAAAGTATACCTGCATATCCTCTTCCCCTAACCATTCTCGGGGTGAAAGAATACGAATGGAACCTGCCCAGTAAACTCCCATAGCATTGGCATCCTTATCCCAGCCAAAACTTTGGGAAAGACTACTACTATCTGGATAAACTACTATAACAGTCCTGCTACCCGGTTTTTGGCCAAACATGGAACTAACTGAATCATAAGCATCTTCGGCTACCCCAGCAATCAGCTTTATATAAGGTTCATCTACTGAAGTATATTTAATGTCATAATGCTCACTCTGGTACTGGTTGAAATTGGCGGTTTTAAGATTTACCTCCTGCCCAACCATGAACCGCATTAAGGACTGGCTGTTTTTATTTATCAGCAAAGTTATTAGTAAAATAAATACCAAAATTAACACAAAGCCCTTGGCTGAAACGGGCGTTTTAATCCCCAACATCTTTATCTCTCCCCTCCGCATCCCATTATACTATGGGCTTAATGGCCGGGGGGAAAGCAAATAGTGGCGCTATTCCTTCAAATACTCAGTAACGGCTATTCCTGCCAGAGCCCCATCACCCACAGCAGTTGCTACCTGCCGTGCCGTTTTTACTCTAATGTCTCCAGCAGCAAAAATACCGGGTACTGATGTAGCCATATTCTTATTGGTCACTATGTAGCCATCTTCGGTTTCCAGCAAACCTTCAATAAAGTCTGCTGCTGCCACCAGTCCGATGCTGACAAACAGTCCCTCCACCTGCAGGCTTTCTTCCTCTCCCGTTTTAACATCCTGCAGGATAAGGTTCTGCATCATGCCTTCACCTTCTATACGTTTAACTACTTTGTTTAATTTCAGTTCAATTTTGTCATTGGCCCGCATTTTATCAACTGCGGTCTGGTTAGCCCGAAAACCCTCCCGGCGATGAATCAGGTAAACCTGGGATGCTATATCAGCCAGGTATAGCGCCTCCTTAACTGCAGAGTCGCCCCCACCTACTACTGCAACGGGGTAATCCTGGAAAAAGGCACCGTCACAGGTTGCGCAGTAGGAAACCCCTCGCCCCAGATATTCTTTTTCCCCTTCTACTTCCAGTTCCCGGCGTCTTGCACCCACAGTAATAATTACCGCACGAGCCAGATATTCACCCTGGTTGGTAATTACCCGTTTGCCACCAGGCGATTCGTCTATGCCGATTACTTCTTCTATTCTTATTTCAGTTCCAAAGCGCTCTGCCTGTTTTAGAAAGTTTTCCATCAAATCACTACCACTAATACCAAAGGGAAAGCCCGGATAATTATCAATCAGGTCGGTTTGCCCAGCATTTCCACCCAGCATGGCTGCTTCCAGCACCAGGGTTTTTAGTTTGGCCCTACCGGTATAAATGGCAGCAGTCAGTCCGGCTGGTCCCCCACCGATAATTATTACATCATACACAGACCTGTCTCCTTTCATGCCAAAAATCATAAAAAAACCCTGACCAGCGGCCAGGGTTTTAGTTAATTAACGTAAGTAATTAAGCGGATTAGTAGGTGAACCACCGACCAGTACCTCAAAATGCAAGTGGGGTCCGGTACTTCGGCCAGTTGAACCTAGTGCAGCAATAGTTTCTCCTTTACCTACCCTCTGACCGGTAGATACATTTATAGAACTGCAATGGGCATATTTTGTAACTATTCCATTATTGTGGTTAACTGTAACCAGTTTACCGTAACTACCCTGATACCCGGCAAAACTAACATAACCCGAATCAACCGCTCTAATGGCTTGACCGGTTTTACCCCCAATATCAATTCCCTTGTGGCCGCTGCCCCTATAATATTGGGTAATAGGGCCATAAGTTGGCCAGTCCAGGGACCCTGATCCTCCCCCACCACGAGAGGCTATTTGGGTTACCCGGGTTCCCTTAACAATAACCTTATCTACCGCTGCTTTTAGAATTTTTTCTTCTAATACATTGGTCTTTTCTATAACACCATTACGTTTACTAGCAGTATAGGCTATGTGCCGCTCCCCATTTTGCCCTTCCTGTTTGATACGGATGGAACTAGGAGAGTTTTTATCAACTATAACCTTAGTTTCATAAGGTATGGTTTCCGTTTTCTCGCCTTTTACTTGAGTAACAACATTTATGTATGGTTTGCTTTTTACCAGAATTAACTCCTGCTCCAGTTGCAGGTTTTCCGTAGTTAGACGGTTAGCCTTTACTATATCATCTACATACATATCGTTACGGCGGGCAATAAGCCATAAATTATCGCCTTCCTGAACGATATATTTCTCCGGATTACTAGTTCCAGTGCAAATAAGATCGTAGGTTTCCTCTATCGGCAACAGTTTTTTAACTGGTATTCTTTTCTCTTCAATCTTTACCTTTTCGGCAAATGATATAGCTACTAACTTTTCGCCTTCATCAAGCTTGCTGTATTCTTTTTTTAACCTGGTAAGCAGACTATTAGCTGCTGCCTTACTTTCAACATAAGCTATAGTTTTACCATCAACTATAATGGCTGCTGCCGGAGCTTTAAACTCCAAAACTGAGGCCAGTTTATTTTCCGCTTCTTTACAGGATATCAAATGGTTTCTACTTACAAAACCTCTTTTACATTCAACCCCGGTTGCCAGTTCCAAATCCTGCTGGCAACGTTTCTCTTCGCTCGCTTCAATTTTATTAAGCACCTTATGTAAATCATCTTTGTGTTTTAGAGCAAATTCCTTATTACCGTTGATATAAACTGCGTAACCAGGTGTCCTTACCCCAAATAAACAAACCAAACTTAAAAGCAAGACCGCAACTACAACCATCGCTGGCAAACGAGTTCTGTTCTTTCCAAAATAATTCAACATTATCCTTCTCCATGTTCTATTTTTTCTTGTGCCTTTCTATTTTTCTATTTGTTATTAGTAAATTCCTCCTTAGTTGCCGATATTTTTTTGATATTCTTGTCCATTTTTCTGTATTTGTCGATAAATAGCCCCTTCAATTCGCTTCTTGTGCAGGGTGCAGGAAATTTCTGCCGGGATAGCAATATCACCATTACTAAAATAATTATTAGCATGGCAGCCCCCACCACAAAAATTTCTGACCCAGCATTGTTTACATTGTTCCTTACTCTCCAGATGGTTGCCCTGGAACCTGGTCCTTATATCACTGTCCAGTGAACCCTCGGCAACATTCCCCATATTAAACTCCCTTTTGCCAATAAATTGGTGACAGGGATAAATGTCACCCTCCGGAGTAATGGCCAGGTAATCCACCCCGGCACCACAACCGCTATGGCGTTTAGCCAGACAGGGTCCTTTTTGCAAATCCAGGTTGTAATGGAAGAAGTGAATATCCTTACCCGCGCGGTCATAATCAACCAGAGTGTTGGTAAGTTTTTTATACTCTTGCAGTACCTGAGGCAGGTCTTCCTTTTGCAGGCAATAATTATTGTCAGTACCAATAGCAGGCTCTAATGAAAGGCAGTCAAAACCCAGGTCCACAACATGACACAGGTCATTGACAAAATCCAGGTTATGACGGCTAAATGTGCCTCTGATGTAATAGCTCACCGGATGGTTAGCTACCATTTGGCGAATGCGGGGCAGCACCAGTTCGTAACTTCCACTACCGTTATTTAGTATGCGGTGGCGGTCATTAGTTTCCGGTCTACCATCCAGGCTTAGAATAATAGCTATATCATGGTCAATGATAAAGTCTATAGTCGGCTGGTCTAGTAACAGAGCATTGGTGGTTAAAGTATAGTTAAAATGTTTACCATTTTCCTCTTCCAACTTACGGCCATACAGGACCAATTCCTTAACTACCTCGAAGTTTAACAGGGGTTCACCGCCGAAGAAGTCAACCTCCAGGTTTTTTACCCCGTTACTGTTGGCAATCAGAAAATCAAAGGCTTTCTTGCCTACTTCCAAACTCATCAGAGCAGGTTTCATGCCAAAATCGCCTTGACTGGCAAAACAATAGCCACATTTCATGTTACAGGCATGGGCTACATTCAGGCAAAGGGCCTTTATCGGCAAAATCGAAAGGTCCAGGGTCAAATCTTCTTCCGGGGTAAATATTTCCCCGTCCTCATAAGCTGCCAGTATTTCAGTGGCAACTTCCATTACCTCTGAGGAGGGATAACGCAGACTACATTCTTCTACCGCCAGGTAAAAATCCCCCTGGTTCTTCATCAGGCAGGTGACAAAATCATTAGCCAGATTATCCAGAACATGAATCGCCCCACTGTTTACGTCCAGGAGTATGTTTAATTCATTCCAGCGATAAAGGTGGATGTTGGCATCAAAATTATAACTTACCAGGTGATACACGTTTTTTCCCCTCCCCCTCCAGGTATCAGCGTACCTATTATATTAGCGTACCTGTTATATCAGCGTACCTGTTATATCAGCGTACCTGTTATATCAGCGCATAAAAAAAGGGGCACTGCCCCCTGTGTTAGTGCCGTTTACTGCTTACGGCAAATCTGGTTGCCCACGGTGCAGGAAGTCTTGCAAGCTGACTGGCAAGAAGTAGCACATTCGCGGCAATTAATTTCCCCATCTCTTTTAAGATTAGGCTTCACTACATTAATAATATGTTTTTTCAATTCTCCAACCTCCCGTTGAAAATTGGTCTTAATACGTGAGTCCTTTTCAGGAACACTGCTGTGAACTGTCTCTCACAATATATGGAGCCCCCTACGGGGACACAGATGTAGGCTGCGCCTACAATTAATGGAGCGGGAAAAGGGGTTCGAACCCTCGACACCCGGCTTGGGAAGCCGGTGCTCTACCACTGAGCTACTCCCGCACCAAAGTTATTTTATAACAGATACCGGCAGGCGTCAACCCGCCCCCGATGGGACCGGTATACCAAATAAAGATAAATGGCGGAGTCGACGGGATTTGAACCCGCGATCTCCGGCTTGACAGGCCGACATGCTAAACCGCTGCACCACGGCTCCGCAATGATAATCTATAAATATTCTAACTGCTGCAGCTCTATTCTTCAATACCTGACTCACGGGTGAGTATCGGGTCGATTTCAATGCCTGAATGCTGTAATTTAGAATGGCATGCTTCCGGCATTTGGGCTGAACAGTACATTTAAAAAGGACCTGGGGGTGTAGGACAATGCATATTTTCCCCTCCTATAACCCGAATTCCCATACCATGGTCATAGTTGTCAACTATATTTTATTCAAGAAAGGGAGACAAAAATGTCCCTGTTTCCTTTTAAGAATTAGTTCTTGGTCGTTAGTTTATGAAGCTTTATAGCATAGCACAAATATCGAGGTTATTTGTTCACTGTTTGGCAAATAATAAATTAGGTTGGAGGAGTGTGTTTGTCTATCAATGTTAGGAGTTGAGCAAAATGGATAAGAGAGAATTTGACACAATAATGGAGCAGGCTATTGAGGCTGAAGTGGAATCTTATGAATTCTATCGTGATGTTGCCAACAAAGCCACCAACCCTGCAGTAAAACAGCTTTTCACCGAATTTGCCCGGGAAGAACATGGACATAAAGAACAGTTAGAGGAGATAAAAGCAAAGGGAATCCAGGACTTCGACTTTGAGGGAGCTACCGATTACAAAGTCTCTGAGAAGGTTGATTTGCCGCTGTTGTCAGCAGATATGAAACCGGTTGATGCCATAGCCCTGGCTATGAAAAAGGAAGAAGCGGCCGTAAAAGCTTACTCCCACCTGGCCTCTTCTGTAAATAACCCGGCTTTACAAAGAATCTATACCGAACTGGCGCAGATGGAGAAAGAGCATAAGGCCCGCATGGAAGACCTGTATACCAATATGGCCTTTGGTGAAGTGTGGTAATCTAACAATAACCGTATATTAGAACAAGCGGGGCTTAAAGCCCCGCTGTTTTTTACCGACTTTGACAGTTAGGGTTAAAGAAACGCTAAATCAAGGCAAAATTGTTTTTAAAAAAGTAAAAGTTGTCCCCACAAAGGTTTTTGACTAATCCTATCCCAGGTAGAAATCCACTAACCGGTTATCTGCCAACACCAGGACCCTGCAGGAGGCTGCGGCCTCCGGATTCGGGGAGAACCTGGATCTGGGTGCTGATGCGCTCTTTGAGGGCGGGGACATGAGAAATGAGGCCAATCAGTTTGCCCTCCTGTTGTAGCTGGGCCAGGGTGTTCAGAGCCGTATCGAGAACGTCATCATCCAGGGCACCGAAGCCTTCATCTAAAAATAGGCAGTCTACGCTTACTTTGCGGCTGGCCATAGCCGATAACCCCAGGGCTAGAGCCAGGCTGACTATGAAGCTCTCGCCCCCGGAGAGGTTGGCGGTAGAGCGGGTTTCTCCGGCCTGGTAATTATCAATGACGTTTAACTCTAAAACCTGGTTCGGATTGCGCTGTAGTACATAGCGGTCACTCATTTTTTGCAACTGGCGATTAGCGTGTTTTATCATAATGTCAAAGCTTAAACCCTGGGCAAAATTGCGGTATTTCTTACCGTCAGCGGAACCAATCAGATTATGCAAGATCTGCCAGCGTCCCAACTCCTGTTTTTGTTTTTCAATCTCTTGCATTTGCACCTGCAGCTTGTGGGCAGTTTCCTGACTTTCACGCAGGGTCCTTTTATCGGCTCCAATTTCCTGCTGGATTATTTTTAACTCCTGCTCCCCGGTCTGCAGTTTTTCCTCCAGCACTTCGTGAGATTCATCAGTTATCTTTTTATCCTTTTCCCCCTGCAGGTTTTTCCTACTGTTACTCAGGCTGGCCTGCAGTTTTGTCCCTTCCGTTTTCAGCTCTTCTTCTGCTTCGGCCAGGGACTGCTGTTCCTCCCCTGGTAAACGGGCCTGCAGGTAATCTTCTTCCCGTTCAAAATCAGTCTGACGCAACTGACGGGCAAAACTATCCTCCATCTTCTGTACTTGAGGCGCCCGGTTTTGAATAGTGCTGGTCAGAGTTTTTTCCCTTTCCACCAATACTTCCTCGCGCCTTTGCAACATTTCGGTTGCTTCCCCGGCCTTCTCAGCCGCCTTCTCGCCGACACTTATTTTCTCATCCAGGCGTTTTTCTTCCTCATCCGGATCACGCTTACCGTAGAAAGCCAGCCGTTCCTGTTGCCGCTGCCCGTATTCTTCCTTCTGCGTCCCCAGCTTCTCCCGTTCACTATCCAACGCGTTTTTCCCGGTTTGTAACCAGGTTTCCAGTTTGCCCTGTTCACTCCGGGCAGTGCTTATGGCCTTCTCCAGCTGCATTTTTTCATCCTGTTGAGCTTCCCAGATATTTTTACGCTGGTCCAGAACCGTTAAAACATCCGATAGTTTCTCCAGTGGTAAAGCCGTAATGCCATATTCGCTTACTTCTTGTAAAGCTATCTCCTGCAGATTTTTTACCTCATCCTTTAAGTTCTGGTACTCCTTCTTAAGGCGTTCATCCTCCCGCTGAGCTTGCTCTTGCTGTAATGTAGATAGCTGCAAAGCTTTATCAGATTGGATAAATGCGGTATGACTTTTTTCGTATTTAGTAGCCAATGCAACTGAGCTTTTCTGCAACCCGGTAATGGTCTTGAGCTGCTGCGAATAGTTTGTAATACTCTCCCGGCTCCGACTTACCAGCATTTCCACCTCATCCCGGGTCTTTACCTGGGATAAATTCATACCCAGCCCATCCAGACTCTCCTGTCGCAATTCTATTTCTTTATCCAGTTGCTGTCCTGCCTGCTTAACATCATCAACGACATGTTCCAGTTCTTTATCTAACTTGACCTTTTGTATTTTCCGTTCTTCCAAATCCTTATTTAATTCTCTATGTTGCTTGCGGACCTGCTTAAGTTCCTCCCGGCTGTCATCTATTGGAGGTACATTACCGCGGGCATAAGGGTGTTCGGTAGCCCCACATAATGGGCAGGCTTTACCATCTTCCAGCTGCGCCCGTTCTTCTTCCAAATCCCGGATGCGTCTTAATAACAATACCTGGGTTTCCAAACCTTCAAGTTTTTCTGCTAAATGGTCGACTTTCTCAGTTCTCTGCTCTATTTCCAGGTTCAGCTGCTTTTGCTGCTCTTCCAGCTGTTGCACTGTTTCCCGACCGCTCTGCAAATCCTCCTCTACTTCAACAATCCTGTCCCATATATGTATCAGCTCCTGCAGCTTATTTTCCTGCTCCTTATATTTATCCAGCTCATTCTGCCACCAGTCTATTTCATGACCCTGCAGGGCCTCTGTCAGTTTCTCCTCTTCCGCCTGCCAAATCTCACGCTGTTGTTCCTCTACTTCTTTATTGTTTTCGTAGGTGGCAGCTATTTCTCTCCCTGCATCCAGCAATACTTGTAGGGCTGTTGCTGCCTGCTGTCTTTGAGAGTCCTTTTTTTGTAATACCCCGGCCTGCTCTTGCAGCTGTTTAAAAGTACGGGTAATACCGGTCAGATTCGTAACTAATGCAGCATCGCGGCTGTTTTCCCGCAAATATTTTTCAATTTCATCCAGGGCTCCGGCCATTTCTTTTATTTTCTGCTCGCCGTAGTCAATTTCTTCCTGCAGCGCAGTACACTCGGTTTCTCCCCCTCTAATTAGCGCCTCTATTTCCCCTATCTGCTCACCCTGTTGTTTAATCAGCAGGTCCATAGCCCGAACCTTTTTAGATGTTTCCCCTTCCGCCTTACGTAAGATTTTGAGTTCATTCAATTCCTGCCGGGCCTTTTTCAATGCCCCGGTAGCCATGGTGATAGTTTCTCGGTGCCGGGGTAATTCTTCCCTGATCCCTTCCCATTCCTCCACTTCACCAGCCTGCAACTCCCGCAACTGGGTAAGCCGGGTATAAGGAGCATCCAGGTTTACGGCCTGACGAGCCCTCTGCAAACGCCAGCTATCCTCCTGAAAAGCCTCCAGTCGCTTTGAATATAGCTGCCACTGTTCTTCCAGGGATCCGATTTCGTTCTCCAATTGGGCTACCTGTTCCAGCCAGGTCAAAGCCTTCCGTAAAGAATCCATTTCTTCCCGCTGCTTTTCTTCCTGAGTAGTTTTAATGGCAATATTCTCCCGTAGCTCTTCTTCCTCTTCCGCGCTCAGTACCTTCATCCCGGCTATTTCAGCCTGGAGAATTTCCAGGCGATTTTTTTCCTCCCGCTGGCGCTCATGCACCTGTATAGATATCTCACTGTAAATTTCGGTGCCGGTAATCTGTTCCAGAATAGGAGCGCGCTCGTCCGGCGGCGCCTGCAAAAAAGCCGCAAATCCGCCCTGGGCCAGCAACATAGAGCGGGTAAAGCGGTTAAAATTCATACCCGTAATTTCTTCTACCTTAAGGGCTACATCGCGAATTTTGTTTTCTAATACCCTACCGCTGGCCGCATCGGAAATCTCATGTTTATGTATTTGCAATTCCCCATCCTGCTTCTTATGGGCCCGCTGCTGGCTCCAGTGACAGCGGTAAGAACCATCGCGGGTAGTAAAAGTTATCTCAGCATAGCAACTGCCGGTATGGCGGGACATAATCTCATTACTGTTCTTGTTAACCCGTTCCAATCGCGGGGTACGCCCATAAAGGGCCAGGCAGATACCGTCCAGAATAGTAGTTTTTCCTGCCCCGGTAGGCCCGGTAATGGCAAAAATACCATCGGCTAAATAGGCCGGGTCGGTAAAATCTATCTTCCACTCCCCCACCAGGGAATTTAAGTTTTGAAAACGTACCTCCTGTATCCTCATCGTTAAGTCCCCCCTATTCTGCCATCCAGTCTTCTATATCCAGCGAATCCACTATTTCGTTATGTAGCCGCAGCAAATCCGGGCGCTGGCTTTCTTCCACCTCATAAGCATCCAAGCATCGTCCAAAAACCTCCTGGGGATGCAGCTCAGCCAGAGCTTCACCCTTGCCCAGGAGGCTTAATTCCCGCTCCCACTGGCTCTTGTTCCCTATCCGTAAGACGTCTATGTTGGTTCCGGCTACCGCTTCGTCTACTTTCTCGCGCAAATCACTTATAATTTCAGCACCCTCATATATAATTTCCACCCAGGTATTCTGCTGCTTAGACTTCAGTTCCTCTAGTTGCGCCTCAATCTGTTGCCAATCCCCATTAATACCCTGCAAGGCCTGAAAAAGCGGGACCGTAACCGGCGTAATCCTGGCCCCTGTGCCAGCCAATTCCACCTGGATAACCTTCTTTTCCCGAGAAGCCTCCCCGAAACCCATCGGCAGCGGTGCACCGGAATAACAGCAATCTTGCCTTCCTACTACCGTCTGAAAAGTGTGTAAATGTCCCAGAGCTACATAATCAAATAGCAGTGGGAAAATATTCGCCCCTACCTGGGCCAAGGCCCCGGGATAAAGCTCCCTCACCCCATCACCTTCTATGGTTTTTCCCCCAACCGCCCAGAGATGTCCCATAGCAACTATAGGTACCGGTTTTTCCAGACTGGCCTGAATGGACAAAGCCGCCTCAGCCACCTGAGCATAATGGGAGCTAATGCCCTCAACCAGCTTGCGCCCCTTATCCTCCACACTCTCTCCCGCTTCTACCTTGCGAATATCGCGGTCCCGCAGGTAGGGAACGGCACAGATTATTAATTCCGCTTCCCCTTCAGGATTTTTCAACAATAAAACTTCGTCATCCGGATTTTCCTCCATGCTGCCCACTATGTACACCTGCAAATAACGCAGCAATTCCCGCGGGGCATTTAAAAAAGAGGGGGAATCATGGTTCCCCGCTGTAATAACCACATGCCGGCAGGAGGACTGCGCTACCCGGTGTAAAAACTGATAATACAGTTTCTGCGCCCGGTTGCTGGGGGTAGTAGTATCAAAAATATCTCCTGCCACCAGCAACACATCAATATTTTCCTGCTCCAGCAGTTCACTTAACCAGTCCAAAAACTTCTCCGTTTCTTCATATCTTTTGCGCCCGAAAAGGGAACACCCCAGGTGCCAATCAGAAGTATGTATGATTTTCATAGGCATTTTTCCTTTCAATAGACTATCTACTAACCCGCCATGTCTCCTGTCGGTCTTATGTGCTGGTTTTAGAGACGGGGTCATTACTTAAACAGATTTCTTAATGCCTTTCCTGTAGCCCTGCCGGCTATTCGTCGGCCTA
>CAZAZH010000004.1:0-4224 GCA_964489585.1 uncultured Syntrophomonas sp. | reverse complement strand
TTAAACAGATTTCTTAATGCCTTTCCTGTAGCCCTGCCGGCTATTCGTCGGCCTATCCGTTTTTGGGTGGCTTTGCTACCTTTGGATACGGCATCAACATCTCCCAGAATCCGGGCAAGAGCATACAAAAAACTCCGGAATCCAGAAATAGTGTTTCTGGCCACGTTACCCACCTCCCCTTGAATTCGCTCTGAAATAGCCCACTTTGATTTTAATTATTGCATACTATCGCGACATAATATTGTCATTTTTAAAAATGCTTTTTTGATTAGGAGAAAATAGATTTTAAATAGCCTGGTATAACCTGGCAGTATCCAGATACGGTTATTCTCCTTATTGTAGGGGCAGCCCGGCACTCAGCGGCGATAAATTAGTACATATCTTTGAACCAGATTGGGCTGAGTACCGGGCTGCCCGCGCTTTGGCAGATACCTGTTCGTTTATTGTCACAACATCTGTTCGAGGCAAACCGCGGGCGAACACACGGGTTCGCACCTACAAATTACGTATCCTGTATAGGCAGAGGACATCAAAGCACTTTCACTCGCCAATTAGCAGTCGGATGCTAATATTTTGTCAACAAAATCCTTTAAATCCTGCTCTCCACTACGGATGATTCTATCGATTCGGGGCATCTGTAGTAGCTGGTTGACCAATACCAGTAAATCTTTATCCTCTCTTATCGTTTCCTCCTGGGTCATTAAGAATCCAAGTGCCTTAAGCAGCTGGTTCCTGAAGAGGTTGATACTGCCGGCGTTTTCTAGAATATAAATAACGGCCTCTATAGTTTCCTCTATTATTTTAGGTTTTTCCCTGGTAATGCTGCCAAACGAACCGTCCGCATTCTGGCTGGCGGCCAGCTGTTTTACCTTACTTTCCTGGGTCTCTACATCCGCCTGCGGGGTATCCGTGATATCTAAAGAATCCTGCACATGCCTCCTGCTCGCTTTGAGCCTGGCTCTGCCGGCGCTTCTTGGTGGGGATAACAGGGCGCCGCTGATAGAAGATGATAAGCATTCATGTACAGTAATACAATCATAACTGACGCTATCTATTGTAAACATATCCCAGCCATAAGGAATGTCAACCGGTATTACTATTGGCTCCGGCAACCCGGATAATTTATTTTCCCGCTGGTACACCCCTACGAATGAGGTCAAGGATGAGAGCAGGTGATGTTTTTGGGAGAGTTCAATTATATCTGCTTCGATAGTTTTAGACCGCCTGGGGTTTCCCGATTGCAAATAAGTTTCCAGTTCGGTGATTTTGCGTTTAGCCCATAGTTTCTCCAAAACCTCGGCATTTCGAGTTTCTAGTATCTCATCTATTTCCAGTACCATTTCCTGGGTACCACTATAGCCTTTGATAATCATTTTATCTTGAGGCTGACTGTTCATTTTAAATACCTGAGTGAAGGGTTCCATATCATACAAGCGGTTGGGGATTTTACCGCCCGGATCCAGGGAAAGGCCCTCCATCTGCAAAGTGATGTTTGCCATGTAGCTGGCATGAATACGGGAAAAATGCCTGATAACCTTGTCTTCGAGATTTTCTCCCGGATAGGCAAATTCGGCATAACCATTTCCGGCTTCGGCAATGCGGTTGATGAAGAAATCATTTACGGTGGTATCGATACCAATGCTGAATAAACGCAGGTTTTGATTGTGAGCCTTTATATAATTAATGATTTCGTTTTCGTTTCCTACCTGTCCGTCGGTAAAAAGGAGGATGATTTTTTCATATTCCGGTGTTTCTTCTTTAAGCGCAAACTCGACTGCAGGAAGGATTTCCGTTCCTCCCATGGATCTTAGCCGATTTACCCATCTGGTTGCCAAATCCAGATTCTTCTGGTTAAAGGGCAGGCTCTTTTGAGAGAAAGGATGCAGTTCACTTTCAAAGGCCACCAGGTTAAACAAATCGTCCGTCCCCAGGTTGCGCAGACAAATTTTCATGGCCTGGGCCGCCTGCTCCAGTTTTTCTCCTGCCATAGAACCGGAGATATCTATCAGGAATATGTATTCCCCGGCCTGTTTTTTATCGATGGGAGGAAATTCCGGCGTGTAACTGGCCAGCGCATAGTATTCATCGCGGTCGTTTTGGCCATAAAGAATACGCGGCAGTGGTTCATCGGACAGTTTCAGGGACAATATAAAATCCCGGTCCATGCGGGTAGTCCCTTCTTCCAGGGAAACGGCTGCCGTGGTGGGGTCGCTTTGCTCCACTTGAATACGGTGCGACGGGGAGTCGATACTGATAAAGGGGCTCAATGTTTTTATGTTCATCTGCAATGAAACCCGGTAATCGGTATCTCCTCTGGGAGGGGTGATAAAATCTGCATCCGGTACCTGGTCAGTAGGACGAGCTTCTCCGGGGCCAATTTTTCCCCCGGAAACATTGCCGGGAATATAACGCGCTCCGACTAATGTTGGAATGAGGAGACGCATTTCAGTATCACTGGTTGTAATCTCCTGAAAATAATTAATCTCAATCTTTACCTCTTCTCCGGCATCAATCTGACCCAGGGAAATCTGAAATACATTGGCCCGCATGCTCTCCAGCAAAAAGGCGCTATCTCCCTGCCGGATAGCCTCATCATAAGCAGCAAAAGCCTGCTCCTTTTCCTTGATCTCGGTTGTAATAACTATTTCGCCGATGGTGGCGGTAAAATCACAAACAGCTGCGTTTTCAGGCATGGGAAAGGTATAGATAAATTCAGCATTTTCACCGCTATCGTTATGGTAATGTTGCCTTATTCTTACCCACAGAGCATTTCCCGCCAGGTCGCCACTGATGTCCACTGCTTTCAAGGTCACAGATTTTTGGTTTGTTCGGTTTACCAATCCATATTCCATCGAGATCCCTCCTTTATTTCCCCTTAATCAGTTTCCTGGTATATTTCCTTACTTTAGCAACCAGGTCAGGCTGTTCTTCCAGCAGTTCTGCCGGAACATGCAGCTCTATTCCTGCTCCAAGTTCAGCGCGAACATAAATAACCTCCCGAGCTTCATCCCCGCCGGACTCATAGTCGTCCACTGCCGAAAACAATGGGTAACTAACACCGGTTCTACCCTCCGTTTCAGAGTGCATGGTTTTTTTAAAAACATTAGCATCAAGAGCAATTCCTTGAGTCCCTGCCGGTTCTGGGAGCCCTTTGTCTTCCAGGGCCTGCTCTACCTCTTCTACATTCATTGCGCTAATAATTTCTTTGATTTTTTCCAAAGGCAGGTATTGTTCCTGCAGTTTTTTAATCAACCGCAACCTGAGCAGATGTTCCTCCCGGTAAGTGGTTCCTACCCCGGCCCCATCCGGCGGCGGCAGCAATCCCCGCCCGACATAGTAATGCACGGTTCGGTTTGTAACCCCGGCCTTTTGCGCCAGTTCGCCGATACGATATTTTTCAGACATTAGCAATTCATTCCTTTATTTGGTGTATGTAACCTCATGCTATCATCATTACGTAGTGGTGTCAAGTTCAGGATATAGTAAATATTATAAGACCGCGGGTTACGCCTTATGCGCATTGAAGAGGCACGAAACCCAATCCCCTAGTAACTGTAAATTATATCGGTAAATACTACTACTCGGTTTGCCTGATGGCATTGACTAGTCTTGGAGATATGGTTATATTATTGTATAATAGTGTGATTAATGAACGCAAATACTCTATAATAATGTGATATACACCTCATTATCATGTAGCCTCTGCAGGCTCTCTATTGGGTATAGCATTGTCTAAGCCAGCTTCTTTTCCAGTTGGCAAAGTGGACTTTGATGGAAAAAATTAAGAGCGTTATTGTCAATCAATAAAGGTTTAAAAAATCAAAGCGGGGCCTTAAAAGCCCCGCTATTGCTATCTTTATATGGTGGGCGCGGAGGGTTTCGAACCCACGACTTCTACCGTGTGAAGGTAGCACTCTCCCGCTGAGTTACGCGCCCATATTTGTTTTTTTAATTTTATCATGCCCTGCCGGAAGGTATCAAGTGCAGCGTAATTTTTTCATCTTTCTTCTACGGTATGTTGGGCATTGTTTCCTCCTGACTTTATGACTTAGCTCCAAGAAAAACACCCCTATCCCCTGTTTTTAGCACTTTCCGCCAGAATAAAAATATCCTATTATTTCAGGTTGATGGATAGGTGGGACAAGGGGACAGGTCCCGTGTCCCAGTATTACTGGGACACGGGACCTGTCCCCTTGTCCCACCCTCAGTCGGTAAAAACGTATT
>CAZAZH010000003.1:0-49022 GCA_964489585.1 uncultured Syntrophomonas sp. | reverse complement strand
GGGAAGACAAGGTTAAATTTGTAGGTCATGGTATAGGCCTGGAACTAGATGAGTTGCCCATACTCGCCAAAGGAATCAAAACCCCTATTATACCCGGGATGACTTTTGCCCTTGAACCTAAATTTGTATTTCCTGAAGGTGCCATTGGTACTGAAAACAGCTTCGTAATGACAGAAAACGGTCCGGAGTATTTGAGCGTTACGCCCGAGGTTATTACTTATATGCTATAACTAATTAATTTAAACAGCAGATATGAAGGATGAGTTAAAAGCGGTTATAAAAAAGAAGGAGGATGTATATTGGGTAAGATTAACCAAATTACTTTACAAGAAGCTGCTGGCCTTATTCAAGACGGTGATTGTATAGCTTTTAGCGGTTTTACGATCTGGCGCCGTCCAGTAGCATTATGTTATGAAATGGTTCGGCAGGGCAAAAAAGATCTGCACCTATTTGAAGTACAAGGCGGGTTTCACAGCGAAGTCCTGATTGGAGCAGGATGTGTAAAAATGTGGGAAGGTGCCTGGATAGGCCAGGAAATTCTAGGTAAGACAGGTGTAAATTTGTCCCGCAAACAATGCGGAGGAGAAGTCATTGTGGACGACTATAGCCATGGTCATGCCGTGGCTCGTATACAAGCAGGCGCAGTTGGAGTACCGTTTTTCCCCACCACCCTGGCAATGGGAACAGATATACTTAACCCCGCCTATGATGGCTTTGCCCGGGCAGGGCAACGTGACGGCTCCAATCCCTATGTAGCCCGTGAGAAATATAGGATTGTTAAAGACCCATTTTATGATATGGGCGAATTGCTGTTAATGCCGGCTATTAATCCTAAAGTTGCCCTTGTTTATGCTCCTATGGTTGGTACCGAAGGAACTGTTCGGGTACTGGCCCAGACCTACAATGATTCAGATGTTATTAAAGCTGCGGAAACAGTCATCGTAATTTGTGAAGAAATTGTACCGGATGAATTTCTGCGCCGTGAGCCCACCCAGAACCTTGCTACCGGTTACGAAATTGATTATGTGGTAAAATGCCCGTGGTCAGCACATCCAACCGGTTCCCAATATTTCTATGACACCGATGCTGATTTCTTAAGATTCTTTAACGCCAACACCCGAACTCAAGAACAGTTCGATAAATGGGCGGATGAGTGGATATTCGGTGTTAAAAGCCAGGAAGAATACCTGGATAAACTAGGTACTAGACGGATGGAAATGTTAAGAGCCAGTCAATCAATGGGCTACTCTACCAGCGTAAAGAGGGGGACAAGATAAATGGCATCAAGTAATGAATATGCGAAAATAGGAGAATTTAAGCCTATGGACTTGCTGGCGGTAGCTGCAGCCAGAGAAGTCCAAGATGGGGATGTTGTATTTGCCGGTACGGGCCTGCCGATGCTAGCCATAACCCTGGCCCAGTTCACCCATGCTCCCAATAGCAGATGTATATATGAAGGCGGCTCGATTGATGGCCGGCCCATAGATTTGCCTACTTCGGTAGGTGATGCTCGTTGCTGTTACCAATGTGCCAAAGCGGGTGGATTATATGAAGCTTTCTTTGGACAGCTTCAGGCCGGCTATGTTGATCTGGGGTTCCTGGGTGGTGCTGAGATTGATAAATATGGTAATCTAAATACCACCGTGATAGGGGATTATAACAGTCCCAAAATTAGATTTACTGGCAGCGGCGGGAATTCGGATATTAACTCCTATGCGACCCGAACCGTGTTTATCATGAATCAGGAAAAACGCCGGTTCCGGGAAAATGTTGACTATCTTACCTCACCTGGCTGGCGGATCAAAAAGTGGCCGTCCGGTGAATGGGTGCACAGAAGAGAAGTATACGGCAAATTCCATAGAGGCGGCCCCACCGCCGTGATCACCGACATGGCCGTTTTCCGTTTTGACGAAGAGGGCCTTATGTACCTGGACACTGTTCATCCTGGCTTTGGGGTAGAAGATGTCAAAAATAACGTAGGTTTCGATCTTAATGTTTCCCGCGTAAGTGGCGAAACAAAACCACCAACCTACCACCAAATTGAGCTGCTTTATACTAAAGTTGATCCGGAGGGCATTTTCTTAAAATAAAGATTGAAAAATAGGCTGGGCTACGGTTATAGTTGAAACAGCTATACAGCTATAACCGTAGTTTTTATTTTCGGTCATCAATTTTTAAGTATGGAGATAAAGCTGGTTGGCACTGCGCCTGGAAGTTTACCATTTTGTAGCAGCGGAAGGGAGAACAAGTATGACCCAACCACGTAAACAGCGGTTTTTTTATTGTCCTTATTGCGGCAGCAAACTAGCTTATAGAATGATTAACCAGAGGCAGCGCCTGAAATGTACAGCGTGTGCCTCAATATTATATGAAAACCCTATAGTTGGTGTGGCAGCTATTATTCTAGACCATGAAAAATGTTTGTTATTAGGCCAAAGAAGAAGTGGGCCTTACCAGGGATTATGGTGTATTCCGTGTGGCTACTTGGAATATGATGAAGATATACATACTGGAGTGAAGAGGGAACTCAAGGAGGAAACAAATCTTGATATTGAGGTAGGTCAGGTCTATTCCGTTCAGTCTAACAGACATGATCCGGATTGCTATAGTGTAGGGGTATGGTATCTGGCACGCATTATAAAGGGCGATATTCAACCAGGTGATGACTTATGTGATTTAGGTTTTTTTCCTCTCAACAATATTCCACCATTAGCCTTTCCTACAGATAAGATCGTGATTGAGCAACTGCGCAGGGAAGCCAGTGGACCTTCTTTTTGCTGCAATGGTTTAACCAAATAACCAGGAATAAAAGTCACAGGTAATGTTTTATGATGAGGGCGGTTAGATACTGTTGTTGAAACTGACCGGATTACTCTTCAATCGGTATTATCGGGGGAAAATCAAGACGGAATAGAGTAGGAGTGATACGTTGCGACAAGCAACAGAAAAAGAAAAATTAAAAGTGCTAACTATTTGTAAGATTGTTTTAGTACTACTTGTTGTCTATACAATATATTTTGTTTATCAAATATCAGAATACCAAAAAGTTGACGCACAGATCATAGCAGTTAACACCAAAGTTTACGAAAGCATAGGCGAGTCACGAAGCAGCACAGCCTATTTTGTTACTTATGAATATACCTATAATAACACGCAATACCGTGTAACCCAGCAGGTTTTCACAAAAATTGGCAAAAACAATGGCGATGTCGCCTCACTATACTGCAACCCGCAAGATCCTGGGCAAATAGCAAATCTTTCACTCATAAGGGCGTGTTTAGCGGGCATAGTGTTCTTAGGAATTATGCTATTCCTTTTGTCGCATCAAAATATACTGAGAAGGTGAACAGCATTGTATATAAACCAATTCAAATTCAATCTCTAATATTTGAGGATTTTGCATAATTAGTGTTTCTGATAAATTGCGGTGGTAATTTACGGTTGTCATCCTGAGGCAAAGCCGAAGGATCTAAGACTCTTCGCTATCGCTCAGAGTGACATATAAGGAATATTGAATTATGCAAAACCCTCATTTAATTATGTGGCGAAGATGGATAGCGGCATTATCTTCATTTTTACACGGTCTTCTGCAGCAGACCGTCCAGTATACGAGCGAATTGCATTACCCGCTGGCGTTCATATTCATTGCCGAAATGATGGGCTTCCAACTCATGGCGGGTAATAAGCATAGCTTGAAACACCTTTTCCCGGAAACTCATATCACTACACCTAAAATAGTTATCAATTCTCTTTGCTACCTGAAATTCTTCGCCATTTAATTGCATAGTATTAAACAACGATTACACCCCCATAGGAAAATCTAGAGTAATAATATGCTTATAAACAGAAAATAGTTCAGAAAAACTTTGCCCCTGCTGGGCATAACTACCACCATTTTATAAATGAGGATTTTGCATAATTAGTATTTAATTGCCTGGTAATCTACGATTGTCATCCTGAGGCAAAGCCGAAGGATCTAAGACTCTTCGCTTCCGCTCAGAGTGACATGTAAAGAACGTTGAATTATGCAAAACTCTAAAGTAACAATTTACTCCTCGCTATTGACTGCAGTCCCCGGTAATGATAGGATGTTGTAAATTAATAATTGAAAGCGATGATCAGAAGAGTAGCCTTATTTACTGTTTTAAGAGAGCCGGGGTAGCTGGAAACCGGTAACGGTATGGGGGCGAAGGCCACCTGGGAGCGCCGGTGTATTATTTACTTAATATCAAGCCGGACGGAGTAAACCGTTATTCTAATTAAGCCGGGCACTGGCCAAATAGGGTGGTACCGCGGGAGCATATACTCTCGTCCCTGCAGGGATGGGGGTTTTTTATTTTTTAAAAGGAGGTAATTAGGAATGGAATTAGAAAAAAAGGTTCTGCATCTAATTGAGAACGATGCCCGTATAAGCGCTAAAACCATAGCCATCATGCTGGATGAAGATGAAGAAAAGATAACTGCATTAATTGATAAACTGGAAAATGAAAAATATATTCTCGGCTATAACACCATTATTAACTGGGAGCGTATGGGAAATGACGGGGTAACTGCCTTAATTGATGTTAAGGTCACTCCCGAACGGGAAGTAGGATTTAGCCGGGTTGCCGAGCGCATATGTCGTTTCCCCGAGGTGCGCTGTGTTTATCTTATGAGCGGCACCTATGATTTGTCCGTTACTGTAACCGGCGAGACCATGCAGGATGTGGCCCGGTTCGTGTCCCACAAGTTATCTACCCTGGACCAGGTGCAAAGCACCACTACCCATTTTGTTTTGAAACGCTATAAGCAGGATAATTTCGTATTCGAAGAACCTCAGGAAGACAAAAGGCTGGTGGTTAGTCCGTGAGCAGTATGAGCAGTTATATTTCCGGGGTAGTTCAAGATATCCCCCCTTCTGGAATACGAAAATTCTTTGACCTGGTAACTCAAACCGAGGGGGTAATATCCCTGGGAGTAGGTGAACCTGACTTTGTAACTCCCTGGCACATCCGGGAAGCCTGTTTTTATTCCCTGGAAAAAGGGTATACAATGTATACTTCTAATTTGGGATTACCAGAATTTAGAGAAGAAATAGCCGCCTATGAGAAAAGGAAAATCGGGGTAAGTTATTCCCCGGCAGATGAAATCCTGGTTACGGTAGGGGTTAGTGAAGCGGTTGATTTGGCCCTGCGGGCATTGATAGAACCAGGTGATGAGGTGCTGGTACCGGAACCCTCCTATGTTTCCTATGCCCCCGGCACCAAACTGGTATATGGTAAACCAGTTCCTCTGCTAACTTACGATGCTGACGAATACCGCCTGCGTCCGGATATACTGGAAAAGGCTATAACTCCCCGGAGCAAAGTTCTCATTCTGCCATTCCCCAATAATCCTACCGGGGGAATAATGAAGGCTGAGGATCTAAAGGCTCTGGTTGATATTATTATAAAAAATGACCTTATAGTTTTATCCGACGAGATTTATGCCGAGCTTACCTATGAAGGGGAGCATGTATCTATAGCCTCGTTTCCTGGAATGAGGGATCGTACCATCGTTTTTAATGGCTTTTCCAAAGCCTTTGCCATGACTGGATGGAGGATAGGTTATGCCTGCGGGCACCCCGATATTATTAACGCTATGAATAAAATCCACCAGTATACTATTATGTGCGCTCCTATAATGGCACAAAAAGCTGCCATAGAAGCACTCCGTCATGGCGAAGGGGAAATGCGTAAGATGGTAGAAAATTATAATTATCGGCGTAAACTGATGCTAAACGGTTTCAGGCAAGTCGGTTTATCCTGTTTTGAACCGCGAGGGGCCTTTTATTGTTTCCCATCGATAAAAAATAGTGGCATGAATAGCGAGGATTTTTGTGAAAAATTGTTGAAAGAAGAAAAAGTAGCGGTAGTACCTGGAAATGCATTTGGAAATTGTGGGGAAGGCTACATAAGGTGCTGCTATGCCGCTAGTGTAGCCAATATCGAGGAAGCCATCGAGCGCATGGGGCGCTTTCTGACTCGACATAGAAAAGGATAAATTACCATAATAATCTAGGCCGTGTGGTGAATTGTATCGAATGGCACGGAATTAAGAATGAATAATACGATAAATAACTGAAGGATTTAAGCGATATCAGGTGGAAACCTCCTTTAAAGAGAATTAGAGATAAATTAAAGGGGGTTTTGTTTGTGGTTGGAGATATTACTACTAACGAAGTCGAGCTCCTAAATGCTTATCATCTACTTTCATCTGTTTCCAGGAAGGAACATCATGATTATATGCGCTATCTCCTCTGTAAACAGTATAAAAGAGAGGTGATGGCTGCGGTATTTAATAATAAACTGTTACATAACCTGTTTCATAGCCTGCTTCATATTGCGGAGAAAGAGGATATGGATTTGGAACAGGTAGCCAAGCGGGTTTTTCAAATCAAAGAACTATACTACGCTATTTTTGAACAGATACATTGTAAATACAGTGAGCATGTTGAAGATTTGGATAGTAATGAAACGGTTAAGGAGTTCGGTCGCAATAGCTTTAATAACCTGGACCGGGCTATCCGAGGCCGAAATCAGGATTTAATTCGCTACGAAATAATTAATTTTTATCAAGAATTCAATAAACTATCAAAAAAGAAAGACGCTCGCAATATCGTTGCTGTATAATTAATCTAACTTATCTGGAGAGTGGTGGAATTATATGAAGCTCAAATTTCTGGGAGCTGCTAAAACCGTGACCGGTTCTTGCTTTTTAGTAGAAACTGGTGACATCCAATTTGCTGTGGACTGTGGCCTTTTTCAAGGTCCCAAGTCTTTACAGGAACGCAACTATCAGGATTTCCCGGTTGACCCGGCCAGTATTGATTTTGTCATTTTAACCCACGCTCATATCGACCACAGCGGACTTATCCCCAAGCTCTGTAAACAAGGTTTTACCGGTCCTATATACTGCAGTTATATTACTGAAGAACTTTGCCGAGTCATGCTTCCCGATTCTGGTTATATACAGGAATCAGAAGTAGAAAGGAAAAACCGCAAGCGTAAAAGGTCTGGCCTTAAATTACTGGAGCCTATCTATACGGCCCAGGATGCCCTGAACTGTCTTTCCCAGTTTCGTTCTCTTAATGTTGATGAAACTATAAACATAAATCCTAATATTGATATAAGGTTGCGTACCGCCGGACATATTCTGGGAGCTTCGATAATCGAGCTTTGGGTTCAAGAAAAAGGTAAGAAAACCAAATTAGTCTTTAGCGGTGACCTGGGTAATGTAAACCAACCGCTGGTTAAGGATCCAGCCATAATAGAAAATGCCGATTTTCTAGTTATTGAATCGACCTATGGTAACCGCTTGCATGACTCGGCCCTGGGCCGGGCTGATAAGTTCTTGCAGGTAATTAATGAAACTATGGCCAAAGGTGGCAACCTGGTTATACCGGCCTTTGCTGTAGAACGCACCCAGGATATCATCTATGATTTAATTAAACTGGGTTATGAAAAGAAATTGGAGCCTGATATAAAGGTATATATAGATAGTCCTCTGGCTATCGCGGCAACCGAGATTTTTGTTAAAAACCGGGATTCTTATGATGACACCACCCGGGCTTTTATGATGAAGAGAGACCCCTGGCAATACATTAACCTGCATCTTTCCCGCACCCGGGAAGAATCCTTGCAGTTAAATGATACTCTGGGTAAATCCATAATAATATCAGCCAGTGGTATGTGTGAAGCAGGTAGAATTAAGCATCATCTTAAACATAACCTGTGGCGCCCGGAATCAACCATACTATTTGTTGGTTACCAGGCAGCCGGGACCCTGGGCAGGCGCATTTTAGATGGTGAAAAAATAGTCACTATACATGGCGAAAAGATTGCGGTAAAAGCTGATATCAGGCGTATCGAGGCATACTCGGCACATGCCGATAAGGATGGCCTCTTAGATTGGTTAATGAGTTTCGTAGTTAAACCGAAGGATATATTTATAGTACACGGGGAAGAAGATGCCCAGCTGGCATTGGCTGAAGCTATTCAGGAGAAACTAAATATCCCTATTTTTATTCCGGATTGGCAGCAAGAATTTGAACTTTTCGCTCGGGAAGAAGAGGTACGCCCCCATTATGTTCATAGCAGCAGGGAATTGTCGGAGGCGATTAAGGCAGAACAGATGTACCTGCAGGTTTCCTTGAAACTTAACGAATTGTTTAGAGAAAATTGGGCTCGGGAAAATTATGATAAGATAATAGAAGTCATGCAAAATATATCAACAATTGTTTAGAGTTTAGCTATAACACCGGGTAACAGGCCCGGTGTTTCTTTATCTTTGTTTATAAACAGGACTTTCATTGGAATTGTTATCCAGTCAAGGTCTGTATTTAGCATTATTATTTTTCCCTTACTCTTATTGAACCGTTTTCAGAGAATAAGGACCGTTTTTTATCCTATAGCGTCACTTTTCAAAACTTGTTTGTCCCGAAATGCTAATGGTATAATTGCATGTACCTAACACCCTGGAGGATGGTAGAATTATGCAGACAAGGTCTTTGTTAATGGAAATGTATCGTTGGAATTTTGCTTGCCTTCCTGGTGCTGTATTTAATTATGCCAAGGAATTAGATCTAGATATAGAAGATATTGGTATATTTACAGCCCTGTTTTATACTCTGGAAAAATCCCGCCCTCTTTATGATAGAGGCATTACACCCGGACAAGTTTTGCAAACATGTCCTTTATTAAGTACTCAGAAACTATCGCGACGACTTAATCGCTTACAACAACTCGGAGTTATTGAGATTGACCACAATAATCGTAGTTTTACAGAGAGAATCGTCTACCTGGAACCACTCATAGAAAAGCTGGAAGCCTTTATTATCAGAGATCACCCCCAGTTGACCCTGAATGAAGATAGGAAGGATACTAGCGTAGACCAGGAACAGGTGGATCATTTGCTGGATGAATATCGTGAACGTATAGTGCAGCTGGAACTCAGCCTGGAGGAAGAAAAGGGGAAACGGCTGATTGATTTTAACAGCCATGCCAGTGCCGGTTATAAGAAAGTGGCCGACTTTATTTCCAAGAAAACGGGTAATCTGATGAGTGTGAAAATGTCCAATGAACTGCACAAATGGTTGGAAGAAATGGGGTTTACTACCGAGTTTCTACTCTGTATGTTGGAACTTTGTTTTGAACGCAATATATTTAATCCCCGCGATATCAGTAAAATAGCCCGCGACCTCAAGGAATATGCCATAAGTACCGTCGAAGGATTAGAAATCTATTTTAAGCGCTATGTTGACAATGAAAAAAGTGCGACCTTACGGCTCAACCAGTTTGATCCTGATGTCATGGAGTTTGGCAATTTTACGGGAATTGATATGGGTGCCAGCGCTCGCCAGCAGGTTTATTATAAATGGCGCTACGACTGGGGTTTTTCCCATCCTATGATAATGAAAGCGGGAGAAATCATGTGCCAACGCACCCGTAACGGCGGCCTGGAATATATCGATAGTGTCCTTAATAACTGGATGAGTAAAGAAATACGTCGTGTGGAAGATGCTGAAAAGGAACTACAGGCATTCAAGCAGCGCAGTAAAAATGAACGTAAACAGGCGGTTGGTAATCAGAAAAACACCACCCGCTCCGTTACCTCGGAATATGAAATTTATGTTCCACCAGGGAGCTTGGAAGAAATAAAAACTAAGGTATAATAAAAACGGGGACATGTACCCCGTTTTAATTTTGGGGATGGTGGAATTAAGTGATGAGTGAAATACCGGAGGAATATTTATTTGATCTGGAAAGTGAACAACGAGTTTTATCTTCTATGCTGCATTCGGAAGATGCCTGTATAGAAGCTTATAATTTATTAACCGCCAGTGAGTTCTACTCGCCGCGTAATGCCCTCATTTTTGAATTAGTTAGTAGTCTATTTCTGCGGGAAGTACGGCCTACTCTTGTAGAGGTACTAAAGGAAGGTCACAATCTGGGTTTGTTTACTAATCCCCGCGATATAGAAGATCTTAAATACATAGCCGAACATTTTATTGATGATGAAAACATTAAATACTGGATAGGTAAAGTAAAAGATAAATCCCGGCTGCGTAATTTTGTGGAATTTTTAAAGGTCAGCTATGAGGTTATTAGGGAACAGCAGGGCACGGATATAGAACAAATCCTGATGTCCGCGGAAGAAAAGCTGACTAATCTAACCGCTTTAGAGATAGATGACCATGTAGACGGACCTGCCGATATGGCCAACCTGGGTTATGATGAAGTAGAAAGGCGTTTTCTACGCTATAAAAATATTAACGAGGTTAATAAGGGACTTATCCCGCTGGACGGATTATCCACCGGTTTTGATAACTTGAATCATGTTACCCTGGGCTATAAAGCAGGTGATTTAATTATTTTAGGGGCTCAGACCGGACACGGTAAAACTGCATTTGCTTTGCATACTTCTAAAGCTATTGCGGTAGATAGTAAAAAGAATGTACTCTATTTGAATACCGAAATGAGCCGGGAACAAATAGCATTACGCTGGGGTTCTATCTTATCTGGTATTGAACATGAACGGATTCGTGCCGGCAATATTAATGAAACCGAATTATCGATTATATTAAATGCCTATTCCCGCCTGCGCGATAGTGGTTTTTACTCTTATCCCTGTCCCAATCTAACCCCGGAAAAAACCATATCTATAGCCCGAAAATTTAAGGCCCAAAAGAATATCGAGCTGATGATAATAGACTATGTAGGGCGGATGGATAAATTTGACCCTCGCATTCCAGAATGGCAGATGTTAGAGCAGATTGTTAAGACTCAGAAAATGCTGGCCCAGAATCTTAATATAGCAGTCATGTGTTTAGTCCAGCTTAATGCCGATGGTACCATGCAGGGGGCCCGGCGTATGAAAAACGAATGTGACCTTATGCTTAAGCTTACCCCCATTCCAAAAGAGGATTTTGAATTAAACGAGGAGATTAAGAAATATCTTAATCCCAACTATTATTTAATGATTGAAAAGAATCGCGATGGCCGTAGCGGAGTTAGTATACCTATAGTCTTTGATCTGCAAAAACAGACCATGAAAGATGCAGAAAGGATTAGCCGGTAATGACTTTTGAGGAGAAAAAGAAGAAACTCTATGCTGAAAGTGCCAGCATGATTGCGGATATGGGAGTAAGGGGCAAACTAAGTGTAGAGGAAATGAGCTTTTTGCTAAGTTTACTGGATGTTGTGGTAGTAAAAAAAGATCAGCCCCGGTTGATTCAAACCTTACGAAATTGGGTAGAAACAAATGAGGGCAGTGAAATTGACGAAATAATAAAAGCTACCTTAATGGCAGCTGATTTTACCGATGAGGAATCAATGGAACAATGTTTGCAGTTGGTAACAGAACTATTAGAGAGTAGGGAATAATAGAACGGATGTCAGATGTCGGAGGTTACAAATCGTATGTCAGAGGAGTAACGGAAATTGGATATCAGACGTCAGACATCTGACTTCGGTTATAAGGAGGTTTCTATGAGTTTCTGGTTTAAGGAAAAGAATACTGATGGATATCAGGTGAAATGGAAGATAAGAGAAATATTGCATACTGAAAAAACGCCTTATCAGGAACTGGCAGTAATAGATACCCTGGAGTGGGGTAAGGCTTTAATTCTTGATGGCGCTCTGCAGGTAAGTGAAAAAGATGAGTTTGTTTACCATGAAATGATAGCCCATGTACCTATGTTTTCACATCCTGCCCCCCGGGATGTTTTAATTATCGGTGGAGGGGATGGGGGTACCTTACGGGAGTTATGCAAACACCCGCAGCTGCAAAAGATTGATATGGTGGAAATAGATGAGCGGGTAGTTGCCGCCAGTAAGCAGTATTTGCCTTCAATATCTTCAGCTTTTAATGATGCCAGACTCAACTTGTTTTTTCAGGATGGAATAGAGTTCGTTAAAAATGCCGGGAAATATGACCTGGTAATAGTTGATTCCTCTGACCCTATCGGTCCTGCCCAGCTGTTATTTACCCAGGAATTCTACAGCAATATATATAATTGTCTTAATAACGATGGCATGATGGTAGTACAGTCGGAATCACCAATTTTTTACCAGGAGGTATTTTGCTCCGTACACCGGAATATTAGTGCGGTATTTCCCCGGACCCTGGTATATCTGGCCTACATACCCACCTATGTTTCCGGACCCTGGTCTTTTACTATCGGCAGTAAAGTCCACGACCCCCGGGAAGTAAAAGGTGACAATAGGCCCGGCTTTGATTTAAAATATTATAATGATAAAGTCCACCAGGCCGCCTTCGCCCTGCCGGGGTTTATATACGATATGATAAGGGAATA
This sequence comes from uncultured Syntrophomonas sp., assembly GCA_964489585.1. Lineage (GTDB taxonomy): Bacteria > Bacillota > Syntrophomonadia > Syntrophomonadales > Syntrophomonadaceae > UBA4844. Next base: position 36,688 of record CAZAZH010000003.1, on the reverse strand, counting down.
GACGTAATATGTCCGGTGCCTGTCCCCGGACTTATTTACGAATTAATTTTGGGAGGTTTAAAAGGAAATGTCGGAGTTTATTAAAAAAAAGGCCCGCCCCCAGATATTTAATCTCAAACCATATGTACCGGGCAAACCCATTGAAGAAGTCCAAAGAGAATTGGGTATTGACGATATCATTAAACTGGCATCCAACGAGAATCCGCTGGGGCCTTCACCGCTAGGCAAAAAAGCCTTCAGTGAGGTAATGGATAAACTACATATTTATCCAGATGCCAATTGCTTCGGGCTTAAACAGAAGCTATCGGAAATGCTGGATTGTGATCCCCAGGGACTACTAATAGGCAACGGTTCTGATGAACTATTGAAATTACTGGCGGAAACCTTCCTTAACCCTGGGGATGAAATTATATTTGCCCAGCCTTCCTTTGCCGAGTACGAATTTACGGCAACAATTATGGGCGCAATATCTGTTAAAGTCCCGCTTATAAATTCTAAACATGACTTGGAGGCTATGCTGGCGGCAATTACCCCCCGGACTAAAATGCTGTATATCTGTAACCCTAACAACCCCACCGGAACAATTGTTACCGCTGAGGAGATAGACTCCTTCATGACCCGGGTTCCGCACGATGTTTTAATCATATTTGACGAAGCTTATTATGAGTATGTGGAAAGCCCATCTTATGTCAGTGGCATCAAGTATGTTAAAGATGGCCGCAATGCCGTGGTTTTACGTACCTTCTCCAAGATTTATGGTTTAGCCGCCCTGCGGGTAGGCTATGGGGTAACTACTCCTGATATAGCTGCTGCAGTAGAAAGGGTAACCGAGCCCTTTAATGTAAATACCCCGGCTCAGGTAGCTGCCGCTGCCGCCCTGGATGATAAAGAGCATCTGGAGCAGAGCAGAAAGGTTAATCAGACAGGTAAAAACTATTTATATGAAGAATTTGAAAAACTCCAATTAAAATATCTTAAGACGGATGCTAATTTTATTTTTGTGGACACCGGTAAAGATAGTAAGGAAGTATTTCAGGGACTGCTGAAACAAGGTGTAATTATTCGGTCTGGAGATATTTTTGGCTATCCCACCTACATTCGAGTAACGGTGGGCAATGAAAAAGAAAATGCTCGCTTCATTGAGGGTCTGAAAAAAATCCTGGGGGCTTAGAAACAGCAAATGTTACTACTTAAAGGACATTATTTAGATATGGGATTAAGAGAGGAGATGGCTGGTAACCTGGCTAATCTCCTTAATTCCATAGAAACCGAGCCGGTTTTTCTGGCGGTCGGTTCTCATCGTCATATACTTGACTGCCTGGGACCTCTTACCGGTACTATGATTACTGAAAAAGCTCCTTTAGTGACGGTCTATGGAACCCTGGATGAGCCACTCAATGCTAAAAACTTGCATGAGCGCATGGAGTTAATTAAAGAGCATCATCCGTATAGTATCCACGTAGCTATTGATGCCTCTTTAGGTCCGTCAGATGATTTAGGTATGGTTAAGTTGTTTCAAGGGGCATTACAGCCGGGCAAAGCCTTATCCCAGAGACTGCAACCGATAGGTCATTATTATATAACTGGTATTGTAGCCAGCCAGGAGGATAAGCCTAAACTGGGTCGGAGTAGTTTTGGGAGTCTTACTCCGGTATACCATATGGCCAGGTTAATTAGCGATGCTATAAGTATGTGGTATAACTCGCGGGGTTAAATATCTTTCCTTGTCATCCTGAACGAAGTGAAGGATCTTGCACCAGGAATATCATATCAGATCCTTCGCTACGCTCAGGATGACACCCACGAAAGCCACGGGAATTTTCATTCGTGGTTGCGTCCTCCGGGCATGACGGTTTAATTAACTAATGCTGCAATCGTTTACATAATCCTTATTTTTGTGCTATTATTTTTGTGGAATAACATTATCAGATTAAGAAAAAAGGTAACCCCATCTGCTATTTTCATACGTTGCTGCATGGTATGGACTTGGCTATATAGGGCTTAATATGTAGACACCAGGCCTTTCGTGCCAATGAGGAGGAAGGGCTTTTTGTATATACTAGAATGAGGGGCAGGGGAGAACAGAAATTATGAAGAGACTGATGATAGGAAATGACGCTATTGCCAGGGGGGCGTATGAAGCTGGTGTTACTGTGGCTACCGCCTATCCGGGCACGCCCAGTACAGAAATAGTTAGCACTTTAGCCCAGTATCCTGGTGTATATGGCGAATGGGCACCTAATGAAAAGGTAGCCATGGAAGTAGGTGCAGGTGCATCTATAGGTGGTGCCAGAACCCTGGTAGCCATGAAACATGTTGGGGTAAACGTAGCTGCCGACCCGTTATACACCTTTGTTTACACCGGTGTTAATGGCGGCCTGGTTATCGTATCTGCTGATGACCCGGGGATGCATTCTTCCCAGAATGAGCAGGATAACCGGGGATATGGACGGTTTGCCAAGCTGCCGGTAATAGAACCCTCAGACAGCCAGGAAGCTTTGGACTTTACCCGATTGGCTTATGATATCAGTGAAGAATTTGATACTCCGGTTATGCTCCGGATAACCACGCGTCTAGCTCATTCTCAGACCCTGGTGGAAGAAGGAGAACCGAAGCAGGTTGAGCTAAAGGAATATAAAAAGGATGCCCCCAAGTATGTAATGCTGCCTGGATTTGCCCGGGGACGGCATGTGGAAGTAGAAAAACGACTGGAGGGGCTAAAGGAGTATTCCAATAATACAGAAATAAATCGCATAGAGTGGGGAAAGCGCCGTCTGGGTGTGATTACCAGTGGCGTCTGCTACCAGTACGTCAGAGAGGTCATGCCGGATATATCTGTACTAAAGCTCGGTATGGTAAACCCTCTGCCTGATAAACTGATTCGTGAATTTGCAGAAGGGGTTGAGCGTGTAGTAATAGTTGAAGAACTGGAACCGGTAATTGAGGAGCAGGTTAAGTCCTGGGGAATTGCGGTTGAGGGTAAAGAGCATTTTACCCTCCTGGGTGAGTATAGCCCGGAATACCTTGCAGAGCGCCTGGGAGGAATTGCTCAGGCTCAAGGTTACGGACTGGATAAAGAAATACCTCCGCGCCCGCCCCTGATGTGTCCGGGTTGCCCCCATCGCGGTGTCTTCCATACTTTAAAAAGAATGCGCCTGAAGGTAATGGGAGATATCGGCTGCTACACCCTGGGGGCCTTGAGTCCTCTGGATGGTATGGATGCTTGTGTATGTATGGGTGCTAGTATTGGTATGGCTATGGGAATGGAAAAAGCCCAGGGAGTTGACCCCAGTAAAATAGTAGCCGTAATTGGGGATTCTACCTTTGTCCATTCCGGTATAACCCCGTTAATTGATGTGGTATATAATCAAGGGACTTCCACGGTAGTAATACTGGATAACAGCACCACGGCCATGACTGGTCACCAGGACCACCCTGCTACCGGGTTAACGATCAACAAAGAACCGGCACCAAAACTGGATTTGGAAGCTCTGGTCAAGGCAGTAGGTGTAAATAATGTTCGGGTGGTAGACCCCTTGCAGCTAGATGAATTACGCTCCGCTCTGGAGGAGGAATTGCAACGCCGAGAACCTTCGGTTATAATAGCCCGGCGTCCCTGCGCGTTGCTGGTTAAGCCACCGCTTAATAAAAAAATGGTTATTGAAAATGATTTATGCACAGGTTGCAAGCTTTGTATTCGTATCGGCTGCACCGGGATTTATTTTATAGAAGATGAGAAACTGGCAGCAATAAATCCTACTACCTGTGTTAGCTGCGAAGTATGCGCTCAGGTTTGTACCTTTGATGCGATTAAGATAGTGGAGGGTTAGTTATGGCAGGGAAAGCGATGAACATTCTTATTGTAGGAGTTGGAGGTCAGGGTACCCTGCTTACCAGCCGTATACTGGCTCAGGTAGCAGTAGATTTAGGATATGATGTTAAGGTATCGGAAATTCACGGCATGGCTCAGCGTGGTGGTAGTGTAGTTTCCCAGGTGCGCTACGGGGAAAAAATCTACTCACCCATAATCAGCAAAGGCGATGCCGACATCATACTGGCCTTTGAAAAACTGGAAGCAGCACGCTGGTTGGACTATCTTAAACCGGAAGGTGCGATTATCATAAATGACGACCGGGTGGACCCGCTTCCAGTTATGAGTGGTAAGCTAAAATATCCGGAGGATATTGACCAGCGTATAGCACAAATGGTAGATAAAACTATGGTGGTTGACGCCAGCAGCATTGCTATAGAGTGCGGTAACGTACGCGCTGCCAATGTGGTCATGGTAGGAATACTGGCAGGGGCTATGGGATTTCCGCAAGGAGAAGTAGAAAAGGCTATTCAAGCTATGGTTCCTCCCAAAGCTCTGGACATAAATCTTAAGGCCTTTAAAAAGGGACACAACCTGTATAGTAATATTGCTTAATAAAAACAAAAAAGGCGGGAAGCATGAGCTTTCTGCCTTTTTAATTTCAAGCGTAGTTGCTTTGCCCTTCCTGCCTATAAAAAATACAGGCTCTTAAATCCTCAAGAACATTTAACATTAGAATATGCTGAAAATGAGTGTGGATTATTTATTAATTGGGATAATTCTAAGGGTTTTGATACTGGAATTTCTTTTTTCTTGTTCTCATATAGGTTATATGCCACTTTCCATCTTTCCCGTTCTTCAGCTCTTTGTTTTCTTAAATACATTTGTATTTGTTTATGGCGTATCCGGGCATGTTTTTCCACAATTATCAACGCAACATATAACGTAACATATAAAGCGCCTTTACCTAAGTAATAAACGAAAACACCCAATAGAAATATCTTTTGTAATTCAGTCATATTTTTATCCCCCTCGCCATTTATATTTTTAACTTTGCTTCTATGTCTCCAAGTAAACTTCCTTAAAAACATATAAAGTGCTAAACATCCCCGATAATAGTGAAATCGTAATGCCAAGTGCAGCAAGTAAACCAGTCATCATTTCCCCTCCTTTCTCAATCAACCTTTTCCCCAACATTCCTCTCACTCTGTTAACTTTTAGAAACATGAGGGCGTAAAAAATTCCCTCATCAGTATTTTCTGATTAAGTAATTTGGTTTTTATCCCAATATTCTGAATATTTATACGATTCTTCCGGATTTTTTGTCCTTTTTTTAACAGATAGAGTTCCCAACATCAGCTATATTGTTAACTTTTCGAAACTTAAGGGCATAAAAAATCCCCTTACGAGGATTTTCTGATTAAGAAATCTGGGTCCGCGCCCAATATTTTGCATACTAAAACGAATTCTACCAGGTTAAATTGCCTTTTCCCATTTTCCTTATGGTTGTATCCAGTTACCGAAATTCCTAACTTTTGGGCCATTTCTCGCTGAGTAAATCCGCACTTGACTCTCTCAACGCGAATGTTATTTCCAATGGACAACGTCATTGGTGTCTCCCCCTCACCGTTGTTAACTTTTTGCAACTAAGATATTATTTAAATTACCAGATACACTAGTTTTTGTCAATACCTTTTGTTAACAAAATCTATTGTTTATTGCGTACTAAGTTAATTTATGTTATATATGAATTAATAGGAATACGTAAGAGAGGTGGTTATAATCGACGCACAACATATTACTGAAGTATTCGCCCATCGGTTAAAGGAAATTAGAGAAGAAAGGGGATTGTCTCAGGAGGATGTAGGTAGAATGGCTGGAGTATCAAAGGCTACTATATCAAAATACGAGGCAGCCAGTCATTTGCCCAAGTTAATGCACGCGAAAGCCATAGCCGAGGCCCTGAATGTAGGTTTTAGCTACCTGATCGGATTCACCGACAACCGCTATGTACAAGAAGTTACTACGATATCGGACGTGTTTTTATCGTTGCCGGACGAAGGCAAAAAAGAACTTTTGAATTATGCCAAATACTTAGAGGAGCGACAAGCTAAGGGTTGAAGGTTCGATTACAAAAAGACCGGATGGTGGAGAAGATCGGATATAACCCCAACAGACTCGGTCACTGGTAAACAAACATAATTCAGATTTGTACCAAAAGCGGTTAATTTAGTGGATGATAAATATCAAACGAAATAGAACGCGTTACTTGTACGGATAACCTGCTTTTGGTATATGAAAGGCCCAGTGGCAAATTGCAAAAAAACATAGTCAGACCCGCAGTCAATCTTCCACCCTTTTGTATGACCGCTAATATAAAAGGAGGTAATTGTAGGGGTTTTGACGAAGTAAATCTGACGCTTATACATCCTTAAATCCCCGCAGACAATGGTATTACCAGCGTATGGGAAGTACCCTTTTGGGCTATAAGAGTTTTTCACAGCAGTGAATCTTATAGTCCATTTGTTTCTGTCCTAATATCAATAAAAGTCTACCAGTATAGTTAAAAAAACTTGGGTCGGGAACTAGGAGGTGAACTGGAAGCGTTATTGATAAAAACGATTGGCTGGATACGAAGTAGTTATTTATATTTCCTAGAAAAAGTATTTTAAAAGATAACAAATTATTTGGAGGTTACTTATGAAATCAAGGGTAGAAATAGAGCTGATTCAGGGCGATATAGCTAATCAGCCTGATATTACCGCTATAGTTAATGCCGCCAATGCTCAATTGCGCAAGGGTGGGGGAGTGGCTGGAGCTGTTCATCGGGCGGCCGGTCCGGGGCTGGAAAAGGAGGCCATACCGCTGGGGCCGATTGAGCCAGGGCAGGCAGTAATCACCGGTGGTCATAATCTGCCCAATCGTTATGTTATCCATTGCCTGGGGCCAGTTTATGGGGTTAACCGCCCGGAAGCAGAATTGTTGGCCAACTGCTATCGCAATGCTTTAAAACTGACCGAACGCTACGAAATTGACTCTATAGCCTTTCCCGCTATTTCTACCGGGATATTTGGCTATCCCCTGGAAGAGGCGGCTCAGGTAGCTATGAAGACTATTGCCGAAAGTATAGATGATTTAAAATACCTTAAAAAGATTCGTTTCGTTTTCTATGATAAGAAAACTCTAAAGGTGCATGAACGTTATCTTAAGGAAAACTTGTAGAAGGTTTCACGATAATTCATAATTGAGGATTTTGCATAATTAGTGTTTCTCATAAATTGCCTGACAATTTTATGGTTTGTCATCCTGAGGCAAAGCCGAAGGATCTAAGACTCTTCGCTATCGCTCAGAGTGACATATAAGGAATATTGAATTATGCAAAACTCTAAATTCACAATTCATATTAGCGCCATTCCTCGTACCAGGAGTAATTAACCAGGGGAACACCATAATCGCGGGCATCCCGTCTATTATAAAAATTATCGGTACCGTAATAAACATCAAACCAGTAAGGATAATTTGGCCACAGACCATAGTTTACATCCCCGGTGTCCATTACCTTGAAGGTTTTAAGCTCCTGACCCTGAACTTTAATAGGTTTTTCCAGGTAAATCACCGTGCCAAAGGGCAGTATTGGTTCCCGTGGGTCACCACCGGAATTTACCGGGTAGCGAGGATGGACAGCAATACCACCAATAAAGTATTCTTTTCCATTGGCTGCCACCGGCGCGCCGGGTTCTTCAGTATAAGCAGTTGATTTCTGGTCTTTAACGGAAAACTTAATATACCATTTGCCTTCTGCCGGTTTAGGTGCCGGTTGGGGCGAGCGCTGGGGAGGTTTTTTTAAGGTAAGAGTTAATAATAGTGCAATAGCAATAATAATTAATACTGCCGCTGCAGCCCATAAACGCATACGTTCCTTACTTAATTGCATAATCTGCCCTCCTTCTACCCTTAATTTGTGCAGTCGGAGGTGTTTTTATTATTTCAAAAGTAGGACCACGGGGACAGTCCCCGTGGTCATCTTTATAAGCGATGGATGAAAAAGCCGCTGCGCAGCTTGGGTTCGAACCAGGTGGATTTGGGCGGCATAATTTTACCGACATCGGCTATAGCCATTAGTTCCTGTATCCTGGTAGGGTACATAGAAAAAGCTACTTTCATATCGGTATGAACTCGCCTCTCCAGTTCTTTCAATCCCCTGATACCACCGACAAAATCAATACGTTTATCAGTCCTGGGATCTTTGATACCTAGAATAGGATCCAGGAGATTGTTCTGTAGGATAGAAACATCCAGACTAGTGACCGGATCATTTTCATCGAAACTTCCTGGTAAAGCCTGCAGGTGATACCACCTACCATCCAGGTGCATTCCGAAACTATGGGTTTGCTGAGGTTTATATGGTTCAGGTTCATTATACAAGTTAACAGCAAATTTCTCCTGTACCTGGTCTAGAAACTCCTGCGATGTTAAACCATTTAAATCTTTTACTACCCGGTTATAGTCCATGATATGCAAATCCTCATCCGGAAAAATGACCGCCAGGAAATAATTATATTCTTCATGTCCATTATACGCGGGATTTTGCCGCCGTCGCATCTGGCCAACATTTACAGCCGATGCACAGCGATGATGCCCATCGGCAATGTAAAGATAATCAACCCCGGCAAATAGGGATTGCAGCTTGCTTATTACGGCATCATCGTCAATACACCATATAATATGGGCTATACCATCCTCTGAAATAAGGTCATATAAAGGAGGCTTCGCTGTCCAGGAGTTAACTAATTGGGTAATCTCACTCTGGGCGCGGTAAGTTAAAAATATAGGCCCGGTTTGGGCATTACAATGATCCACGTGGCAGGTGCGGTCCTGCTCCTTATCCTTGCGGGTAAATTCATGCTTTTTGATTATATTATTCAGGTAATCATCAATGCTAGCACAGGCCACGATACCGGTCTGAATACGACCCTGCATAATCTGCCGGTAAATATAAAGATTAGGTCGGGAATCTTCCTGTAATATGCCTTGTTGTATCATCTGTTTCAGATTTTCGCGGGCCTTATCATATACCCGCTGGTCATAAAGATCTATGCCTGGTTGCAGGTCTATCTCAGCCTTATCTACATGAAGAAAAGAATAAGGATTATCCTTTACCATTTCCCGGGCTTCTTCACTATCCATAACATCATAGGGAAGGGCGGCTACTTTAGCGGCCAACTCCGGTACCGGGCGCATAGCTTTAAAGGGACGAATAACAGCCATAAAAACATCCTCCTGAAAATAATATCAATACGAACCTAACTTAGTTTAAGAATATCATTAATATTATCTATCAATTCTTTAACTTCTTCCAGGGTACAATCTGCCATATGGGCAATGCGGAAGGTTCTATCCTTTAGTTTGCCATATCCATTGGAAATCTGGTAGCCTCTTACCCCCAGTTCACTGTTTAAAGCTGCTACATCGATATTGCGGGTATTTTTAATTGTAGTCAGGGTGTTGGACAAGTAGCGTTCATCAGCAAAGAGCTCAAAATATTTCCGGGCCCAATCCCGTGTATATTCAGCCATTTCTATATGTCGAGCAAAACGTTGCTCCAGACCTTCAGCCAATATGCAGTCCAACTGGTAATCCAGGGCAAACATATGGGATAGGGAAGGTGTAGATGGATACTGGAAATCCTTCTTTTGAATATACTCATACAGTGATAAGAGGTCCAGGTAATAGCCCCGACAGGGAACCTGCTGGGCCCTTTCTATAGCTTTTTGGGAGAAAGTACAAAGGGCCATTCCCGGTGGAAGACCCAAGGCCTTCTGGGTGGAGGTTATACATATATCTATCCCCATCTCATCCACCTCAATTTTAGAACCGCCGGCGGAACTTACTGCATCCAGGCAGAAAACTATATCCGGATAATTTTTAACTGCACCAGCGATAATTTCCAGCGGATTCATCAGGCCGGTGGAAGTTTCGTTATGGGTTATGGTTATCAGGTCGTATTTACCAGTTGATAATACTTCATCAATCATCTCTGGAGTAGTCGCATTACCCCATTCAACCTCAAAAAGGTCAACCGGGACATTATTGCTTTGAGCCATTTCATACCATCTTACCCCAAATGCGCCTACGGCAAATACAGCAGCTCTTTTTAAAGTACAGGAGCGTATGGCTCCTTCCATGAGACCACTGCCGGAACTGGTCGATAACAGTACAGCCTCCCGGGTATATAACATTTCTTGTAATTTACCGGTGATTCGTTTCTGTAGCTGTGAAGCATCTTTACTGCGGTGCCCAATCATCGGAGTAGCCATCTTTTCCAGTACTTCGGGCTTAACTTCTACTGGTCCGGGAATAAATAATTTTTTATGCACTTTTCTTACCTCCGCATAACCTTGCTTATGATTTGGTATTTATCCATCATTTTAGCAGTATTGCACCTGGATTTTCAACAAATCCTTAAATATGGAACAGGGATAAGTTATTCAACAAAGCGCTACCCTTACAACTATAACTAAAAATTATAGATATTAGGGTGTAATCTTATGATATAATTTATGAAAAAGTTGGGAGAGCTTAAATTGCAGCCAGTTAACCAAGGGCTTGAAGAAAATCTATTTAACTACCTGGTTCATTCTATAGAGCACACACCCTATTATCAGCTGTTGGGGGTTAAAATCAGGTTATTAGGGCCTGGTGTGGCCGATCTGGAAGTAGAGGTATCCGGTCAGCATACTAACCCCCTGGGGGCAGTTCACGGAGGTCTATATATGTCCTTGGTCGATGCAGCTATGGGGAATGCCATTAGAAGCCTGGGTATCAAAGCGGTAACTGTAGACTGCACTACTTCCATGATATCCGGGGCCTCTGTCGGAGAGACTATTAAAGCCCGAGGAACTCTAGAGAAAGTTGGTAAGAATCTTATATTTGCCTCAGCCCGGGTAACTACTGGTGAGAAGATATTGGCATCTAGCAGAGGTACCTTTTTTCGGGTAGGAGAGATTGATTATTAACCATGGAGGTTGATAATATGCCGTCTAACCTGTTTTATAGTGATAGTTATTGTGTTTTTACCTTTGCCGCTACCGCTCATGCACTGAAGGCGGAAAAAGTATTAAAAAATCTAGAAGCCGATTTTTTAGTTATCCCTACCTTGCGGGAGATATCTACTAGCTGTGGCCTTTCGGTTAAGTTAAGCCCGGATAATTTAGACCGTTATTTTACGGATTTAATCAACAATCGGGTAGTTGTAGAAGGGATATATCAGGTTGAAAAGGAAGGTAAGAAAAACCGGATAAAGAAACTGGAATTATCATAGGTATTTTCCTGCTGCTGCCAAAGGGCAGCTTTTTTTATGGTTAGACTTAAGTATATAATTAGTTTATGGAAAATTCACTCGTATTATTTTGTGAGGGTGTTTAGCAATGGAAGGTTTTAACCCGAAAGTGATAGCAGAATACTTCGCTCCGGAGGGCAGGATGGCATTAAGTATTCCCGGGTATAGATATCGTCAGGAACAGGTAAACCTGGCAGAAAGCATTACTAAAGCTTTTTTGGACCAGGAATTTTTGATCTCCGAAGCTGGTACCGGGGTAGGGAAGACTTATGCCTACCTGGTTCCTGCAATTCTGTGGGCCAAGGAGCAGAAAGAAAAAGTGGTAATATCCACCCGTACCCGGGCCCTGCAACAGCAGTTAACGGAAAAAGATATACCTGATATGAAAAAGGTATTGGGTACTGAATTCGTTTTTGTGGAAGCCAAAGGACGGGAGAATTTTTTGTGCTGGAATAAATATATGAGGATAACGGCGGGCAGAAAAAGGTTGGAACCAGACGAAATGCGATTTATAGAGGCTATACTGCGTTGGGCTGAGGATAGTAAAAGCGGTGATCGTAAAGAATTGACCCTGGATAGCTGGTTGATGAGTAAATGGGGAATAGTTGCTGCTGACCGTAAGAGCTGTCTAAGAGATAGCTGCCCTTATTCAGATAAGTGCTTTCGCTTAAAAATGTTAAAAAGCCTGGAAAAAGCTGATATTATTGTTACCAACCATGCCTTACTGCTTTCCGATATGCTGGTGGAAAACAGCATTTTACCCAAGTACAGTTATCTTATTATTGACGAAGCCCACACCTTTGACCGGGAGGCTTTTGACCACTTGTCCCTGCGCTTCTCCCAGAATGATATAAATGAAACCTTGCAATTACTGTTTACCCGGGATAAGCAAGGTGAACATGGCTATCTGCAATACCTGCGCAAAAAATATTCAGTACTTGGCAGCCTGTTTAATGAAATAGTTGATTTAAGCGATAATAGCTCCAGAATATTGCAGGACTTCTTCCATGTTCTTAAAAAGAGTTTAACGGATAAAGACTACAGCTATACCCGGGTATTGCAGTGGCAGGACCAGGAAACTAAATGGATGCTTCAGGCCATGGATTTGTACCTGGAATGGCAAAACAGCATTAATTTGCTGATTTCCAAATTGAACTCGCTGAATGATGAGATTAAAGAAACCGAAGCGGGTAACGAGCTAGAAAACATCATACAAAGCTTAAGCGAGTATTCGTATGAGGCATCTGTAATTATGGAAGAAAATATTGACCAGCAGGATAAAATTACCTGGCTGGAATGTGAACGAGGTCAGGTGGTAGCTGCGGCATCTTCGGAACTGGATGCCGGTCAAATTTTAAATGAACGGCTTTATCACAAACTGGAGAGTCTGGTTATGGTATCGGCTACCCTGGCTATTGAGGAGAGTTTTGATTATTTTTTGACTCGTTCCGGATTAAAGTCTTTCAATGGAGATGACCGGGTAAATACTTTATTACAGCATTCTCCATTTAACTATGAACAGCAGGCCCGAATGTTAATTATCACCGATATACCCGAACCTGTTGAACGCAGTTTTGCTGAAACCGTAGCCGGAGTACTGGAAGAGCTCTTCCTAGCTATGGGGGGCCAGGTGCTAGTTCTATTTACCGCCCGTAGCCAGCTTAAAGATATAGCTGCCATGCTGCGGCCGGATTGTGACCTGAATGGGATTAAACTTTTAGTTCAATATGAAGACGGTGAATTTAGCCATCTATTAGATGAGTTTATGCACAGCCCCCGGTCAGTGTTGATGGGATTAGAAACCTTTTGGGAAGGAATTGACCTCAAAGGAGAAATCCTAAAATGCGTGGTGATTGTACGACTACCTTTCCGCCCTCCCACTGACCCGTATTGCAGTGCTGCTGACCGTTACTGCCGGTTGCAGAATAAAAATGGTTTTCAGCATTTCATGTTGCCTGATGCGGCCGTCCGGTTCAAACAAGGTACGGGAAGACTAATTCGCAGTGAAGAAGACCGCGGATTAGTAGTAGTCCTGGATTCGCGACTGGAAAAGAAGAACTATGGAAGAGTGTTTAAAAATAGCATCCCTATCAAAGATATCCTCATACTGGAAAGCCAGCAATTACCGAAACAGATAAAGGAATTTTTGTCAGATGCAAAATAGACGTTTCCTTCACTCATTTGCATTGTTTCACGGTAGAATGAATTATTAATACTGTATACACAGTGTAACCTTTTTCTCTTTGACTTCATATTATACAGAGAAATCTAATGAGGATGAAGGGGGAATACTGATGCGGGTGTATTATTTCAGAATCCCTGGTTTTTTAAGAAACATTCTGTTAAAGGTTATTAAGTAGTTGCTAAGAGAGGTTGATGTGTTGAAATAACCGGTCACAGTAGCCCCGTTTGGGGTCAGCTGGATGTACCACCAGGAGGTTTATACCATGCCCAATCTACGAATAAAGATAGGTTGTATATTATTAATTTGTGGATTGGTTTTATGGTGTTTAAGCCTATTTAACAAGTAAATATTATGTAAACAGGCCGGGAAGTTCATCTTTTCCCGGCCTGGGTATTTTTATTATATTGATTAAATGGCCTGGTCGCTAAGACCAATTCCTAGTATACCCCCTATACCACCGGCAACCAAACAAAGGGACAGGGTATACAGGAAAGTTTTAAAACCGATCAGGGTAGAATTAAAGATAAAAGTTGCAATAAGCATAAGTATGAAAAAAACTAACCCCATACTAAGACCCCGGACCAGTCCTTTGCTGCCATAGGATTTGCTTACATAGCAGCTACACCAGAATATGCCTACAGCCAGAATTATGTTTCCCAGAGTAGGCATAACTGTTTCTTTTATGCCGGTAAAATAAATCAACGGTGTAACCAGCAAGCATAGAACCAACGATAGCAGTATACCTTTCCCCAGTCCTTTCAGCTCGATAGACAGATTTTTATTCATTCCAAAAAACACCTCCCCTTTGTGAAAATTATGAAAGGTGTAAAAGAATTATTCCTTCCACCTGATTCAGTGACATCTTCTTTAGCTATATTCTACGTACCAATGATCATCTTACCTGATGAGATGAAACATGTAGTAACCGGCAGCCAAGCAATTGTCGAAAAATTCATGAAATATATGTTGCAACAATATATTTTTAATAATAAGATAGAAGAGAAAATTAGTAATTTTTGTTTAATTATCTTAAAATTTGGATATTAGTAAACATTACCTAATCTTGATACCTCAGTTCACCCGTAAAGCAAACAATAATCTTTTATAAATGTAAGCAAGTTTTTGACTTTAAGTAATAAATTGGCTCTACCCCTACCTGGTTTGTTTCGGACTCTATCTTCTAATAGACTTCAAATAATTGATTCTAGCATTTCCTCACATATAACAAATAAAACAACCTGGCAAAACAGCATAAAGTGAGGTGAATCTATTTACCGAATAGTATAGTTAAGTATTATTTTTTATAGCCTGGCCCTAGTATCTCCTTACTTCTTCGATTGTTAAGATGGGTAATGCTTTATTTATGGGGGGTGTTATTTATTAAACGGTCTAGGAAAATTAGTATTCAGGGGGATTATCTTAAAAAATATTTTTTTTCTAAAGAATATCTTTTTAGCACCGCAGAATATATTAGACGCATTCAGAGAATGAGATTAGAGAAGATAGTCCAGCATGCTATGACACATTCTGAATTTTATCGAGAGTTATATTCCAATAGCGGTATTAGCATTAATAATATTAGCGAAATACAAGTGACTGATCTGCCAATAGTAGATAAACAATTGGTAATGGATAATTTTGACTCAGTAGTATGTGACAAATTAATTAAAAAAGAGGAATTGTTATCATTTATCAGTAATCCCGAAAATGCTAATTCCCGCTTTATGGGAAAATATACGGTTATTCATACTTCGGGATCCAGTGGGAAACTAGGCCTTTTTGTATATGATGATAAAGATATTAATACCATTAATGTTCTATTTTCTAAATATACTTTTCATCTTAAGCCCTTATTTAGGATGTTGATGCAAAGGGTGGTTTTTCTAGGAGCAGTAAATGGACACTATGCAGCCTATACCTCTTTTAGCCGTTTTAGTGATTATCGTATCCCTTTTTTACCTATATCTGTTGAAACCCCTATCGAGCACATTATCCAACAGCTCAACGCCTTTCAACCCACTATTATTATTGTCTATAGTTCTATGTTGCCAAAACTGGCAGCAGCTCAAATTGAGGGGCAACTAAACATATCACCAAAAACTATAACTACAGCTGGAGAAATACTTACTTCTAATCAGATTGATATTTCCAAAAAAGCATTTGGAATTACTCCAAGAAGTATCTATGGTGCTTCTGAATCAATAATTATTGGCGCGGATACATTTTCCAATGGTGGTATGTGCCTTTTTAACAACTGGAACTTAATGGAGACCGTTGGAGAAAATGATGAACCTGTAATAGGAGATTATGGTCTGGGGGTATTGACCAATTTATATAATTATATAGTGCCCTTAATTAGATATAGAATGGATGATATATTACTTATTAACAGAAATCCGGTAAATAGAACTCTGCCTTTTGAAGTGATTGAAGGAATTAAGGGACGTACTGAAGATTTCTTGGAGTTTAATGTAAAGGGGAAAAAAGCTGCCATTCATCCAATAGTCTTTGTTGAGTTTTATGTTAAGGGATTAAAGCAGATTCAAGTTATAAAGAAAAATGTAGCCCACTTTAAAGCAGTGGTATCCCTTACGGAACACACCGAAGAAGTTATTCATGAGATCCGCAAGAGATTACAGGATATACTCGATAACCAGCAAGTCGGACATCTGGTTCATTTTGATATTGAAGTGGTTGACGAAATTCCAAACGACCCGCGTACAGGAAAATTTAAACTGGTTGTTAATCAAAGTTAGAGGGCATTGCGAGTAGTAAAAAGTAGTGGTACGCCCGGGCTAATACTGCTAGCATTCAAAATTTATTGTATTGCTACGCTTAATAGACGGTGTTTATTGTCCGGGGAATAACTGGTCAGGAAACACCGTATTTTATTTTGCCTCAACCACTGAATAAATACATTAGAACCTGAAACTGAAATAATAACCTAAATTCTACCCGCTCTTCATAGACTTAAAAAAAGAAGGAAGAGGTTGGTGGGGTAGGAAATGGGTATACATCAAGTTCTAGGAATTAGTATTGCCGCCGGGGCGTGTACTGCTCTGGGGGCAATAATGCTTTTTATTAAAAGACGCTGGGATAACAGCAGCCTGGCTGTTTTTTTGGGTCTGGCCTCGGGAGTAATGGTGGCTGTGGTTCTTTTTGATATGCTGCCATCAGCTCTGGTTTTTGGTGGTTGGTTAAAAGCTCTGGTGGGAGTGGTGTTGGGACTCTTTATCCTGGCCGTTATTGACCGGCAGGTGTTTAACCGATCGGCAGCCCGCAATTCACTGGTGGCTCTAGGTTACATGATTATGCTGGGCATAGCCATGCATGACCTTCCTGAAGGGATGGCAATTGCTCTGGGCAGTGAAATGAAAGCCCGTACCGGTATGGTCATAGCGTTGGGTATAGGAATACATAACATACCTGAGGGAATGGCTATCGCTGCACCCTTACTTATGGCAGGCATAAAACAACTTCGTGTTTTGGGGCAAATTCTACTGGTAGGGCTAATTACACCCCTGGGTACGGTTATTGGTTTACTGGCAGTAGCCTTTCTGCCTAACTTATTACCTCTTTTACTAGGCCTGGCTTCCGGGATTATGATTTACCTGGTACTATTCCAACTATGGCCTCAAGCCCAGGCCAAAGACCCCCACAGCCGCTGGTGGGGATTCTGGCTGGGTATGATAATAATTCTGATTGCTACGTTTATTTAAGAGTAAAAGCCGGTCAGTCAAGGGGGCGGTTCTTTTGACTCACCCTTGAATCGGACTAGTGTATGTATAAAAGCCTTTTTACTTCCGGACACTAAAGAGAAAAAACGAAGGAGATTTAATTTGTGAACTGGCTTTACTTATTGCTGGCAGCCGTGTCCGGATCTGCCATGGCCCTGCAGGGCACATTCAATGCGGCTCTGGGTAAAATTATAGGATTGTGGGAGTCCACCCTGCTGGTACATGTCATAGGTAGTTTAGCAGCTCTAATTATTATGCTGTTCATTGGGGTGGGTTTTAGCAACTACGACAAAGTAACTTCGGTACCCTGGTGGGCATTTTTAGGTGGCTTATTAAATGTCATAATAATTTACCTGGTGGTACGAACCATACCGCAAATAGGGGTAGGTAATGCTACTACCGCTATTATCGTAGCCCAAATATTAACTGCTGTCCTGGTCGATAGCCTGGGACTTTTCGGCATGAAAAAGTTCGAGTTTCACTACCTGGATTTGCTGGGCATTGCTCTGCTAGCAGTTGGTGCCAGAATATTATTGATAGACTAAAATAGTAAAAAAACACACCACAGTGCCGGGCACCGTGGTGTGTTTAAGTGTGAGCTGAATTATTTAACTTTTAAAGCTTTAATTATTACTGTAGCAGCTTCCGCACGAGTAGCCTCGCCTTGGGGCTTAAAGCTGTTATCGGGGTAGCCCGCAATTATTTGGTGCTGACTGGCTGTAGCTACAGCCTCAGCGGCCCAGGAAGATATTTTATCATTATCAATAAACTGCTTACTTTCACCATCATTTTTATTTAACTGGGCAGCCTTTACAATCATGACCGCCATTTGTTCCCGGGTAATATTGTTATTTGGTCCAAAACTATTGGCGTCATACCCGTTAACAATACCATGGGCAGCAGCAATTACAATAGCATCTTTGGCCCAGTGATTGGTGATATCGGCAAAATCCTTACCAGTTTTAGCTTCTAATTTAAAAGCTTTAACTAGTATGGTAGTATATTCGGCCCGAGTTATTTTTTTATCGGGCTGGAAAGTAGCATCAGGATAACCTGATACAGCACCTGTATTTATCAGTTCCGCGATAATAGTTTCAGCCCAGTGACCGCTTATGTCTTTAAGCTCCACCTTTATGGTTTCTTCACGCTCGGGAATAACAGGTTCTTCGGGTTCAACCACCGGTTCCTCTGATTCAGGAGTAACAGGCTCTTCGGGTTCAACTACCGGTTCCTCTGGCTCAGGAGTAACAGGTTCTTCAGGCTCAACTACTGGTTGCTCCGGTTCAGGAGTAACGGGTTCTTCAGGGGCAACTACCGGTTCCTCTGGCTCAGGAGTAAGAGGTTCTGTAGGCTGCTCCTCTGGTGCAGTAGTAGTGAATTCAAAACTCTGCTTCTCACCCAGGGTCGAATCATTATTAGCTGTAAAATCGGCATCCAGTTCAATAACATAGGTGGTATCAGGGTTTAAGTTATTGAAAAATAGCTCCAGACGCCTAATTTTCTCTGCCTGTTGGCCTTCTTTGGTGTATTTATAGTCTGAATAAGTTATGTTTTGTGCACTACTTTTGTCTGATACATGGATTTTGGCTAGATCATTTTCCAACTGGCGATCGAAGCCTTTACTAAAGTCTATTTGTATCACTGTATCCTCGGGAGATAGGTTAGTGGCAGTGAAATTGACCGTAAAGGCATCATCTTCAGCGGCCAGCAGTGGAAAGCTGAAAAACAAGGATAAAACAAATACTAACGCAGTCAATAAAGCTACTGGTGTTTTAGATCTTTTCATAAACATAAACAATTCCTCCTATAATATTGCGACAGGTGATGGGACACTTACTGCTGGTGTTACTTATCCCTCCTTTTTTAAAGGGTTCGGCTTCATTATAATAGATATGGTAAGTGCGGGTAACCGCCATTATCTGGGTGCACTGGACAAGTAAAGGGAACAGGGGAAAAAGATAGGAGAGTCAAGGGGACGGTTCTGTTGACTCACTACAGTCGCTCTGATATTCTAAAAATATCCGGAGGTCCGAAAAGAGGTTATTGCCGACATTCGGTCCCACACAGAACTTCCCATTCGAGCAATTGCGGAGTTACTTGGTGTAAACAGCAATGTGATCAAACGAGTTCGATAAAGTAAGAGTTAATGAGTCAAAAGAACCGTCCCCGTGACTCAGAGGAAGGAAAGCATGCTACAAACAGTCAACCTCACTAAAAACTATGGCAAGTTAACAGCGGTGAACCAGCTTAATCTGGAAGTTAAAGCAGGGGAGTTGTTTGGTTTTTTAGGTCCTAATGGTGCCGGCAAAACTACCACCATCAAGATGATGGCGGGGATTTTAACTCCTACCCAGGGTCAGGTGTTTTTGGATGGTATTGATGTTCATAGGAATCCGGTGCAGGCCAAGTCATTGCTCGCTTATGTACCTGACCAGCCCAACCTCTATGAAAAACTTTCTCCCCGTGAATTCCTGTCATTCATTGCCGATATCTATCGTATGGACCGGACTAAGGCAGAACGGCAAAGCAGTCACTGGTTGGAGATTTTTAACCTGAGTGACCGGGCGGATGAGTTAATGGGTGGGTTTTCCCATGGGATGAAACAGAAAGTCTCGCTCATAGCAGCTCTGCTGCATGAACCAAAAGTAATTTTTCTAGATGAACCTACGGTAGGCCTTGACCCTGGAAGTGCCCGTATGATAAAGGATCTCCTGCGTACCTTATGCCAAAAAGGGGTTACTATTTTTATGTCTACCCATATATTGGAAATAGCAGAGAGAATGTGTGATCGGGTAGGAATAATTCAGAATGGTCAACTCCTGGCCCTGGGCAGTATCGAGGAACTGAGAGCGCGAATCCATCATGAGTCGACAGATAGCAGTTCACCCACCCTGGAAGATTTGTTTTTGGAATTAACTGGTGGGGCTGAATACACTGAAATATCGCAAATGTTGGAGGAATAAGGTGCGGGAAGCTGCGTTAATTCTAAAATATGACCTGTTAGCCATGCGTAACAGCCTGATTAAAGGTGGACTGAAAAAGGCTCTACCGGGAAGTATAGGCATCCTGGTTACGCTTATGCTGGCCTTTTTTATCGGCAGTGGCGGATATAATATGACCCGCCTAACCAGGACTATTTCGGCTGGCAACCCGGACCTGATGTATGCAACCGAGTTTAACCTGATGGCCGGTACTTCACTGGCCATTTTTGTGCTGTTATTATTGGCAGGGTTCAGAGTGATTTATCAAAATTTTTATGAATCCGAGGATCTATTCTTTCTGTTGGCTACTCCGTTATCAACCAAATCTATATTTGGGGTCAAGTTTCTACATAGTTTTAATCAGAATCTGCTTTTACTACTACCTTTCACCGGAGCTTTCTGGGTTGGATACGGGCTTGGGGTAGAAGCTCCCCCTGTATATTATTTTATTGCTTTCTTTACCCTGCTTCTGGCCAATGCCATTTTTACCGCCCTGGCTTCATTACTTTTGCTGCTGATAAGCGGCCTAATCTCTTCTCAGAAAATGAAACAGTTTTTAACGGTAGGCTCGATGCTGCTTATTTTAATAATAGTTTTAGGTTCTCAATATTATAGTTCACTTACTATGAGAATGCGGGTAGAGCCAGATTCTTTGCTGGAAGTTGTTGCTGGCTGGAATATAGGTGCCTCTCTATTCCCCCATATTTGGATAAGCAAAAGTTTGCTCTTAACTATCCACGGTTTCGCGTTTTCTTTTGTAGAATCGCTTCTACCTCTTATCCTGCTTACCCTGATAATGATTTTGGCTACATTATCCCTGGCCCGGCGCAGTTTTATTTCCGGGTGGTCTTTTAGCCATGATTATGCTCCAGCCCGGCACTCCAACCGAAAACGGAATAGGGGAATCAAACTTTTTGGCGGTTTAGGTGGAATTGTTAAGAAGGATTTGCTTACCTTTAAGCGTTTACCATTAGTTTGGTATAACCTGCTGGTAATTCTAATAATAATGGGGTTTATGGGGTTTAACCTGGCCTCAAACACTGGCGGATCAGCAAATTTTACCCGGGGATTACTTTTGTTCATGCTTTTATTTATTACCGCTCAGATGGGAAGCAACCTGTCGGCCTATGTTTTAAGCATGGAAGGTAGCTCCTGGTGGGTAATTCAGCAGTCACCGCTACAACCTGCAGCTCTCTATCGGGCCAAACTGTTATCAGCATCAATTCCCAGTTTACTTAACTCGGGCGCGGTGCTCTTAGTGCTCTACCTGATTCCGGGAGTACCAATGCATCCCTGGTATTTCACTATACCGGTGCTAATGCTGTCAATTTCCCTGTTTTCATCGCTCTGCCTGTTGTTGGATATTTATGGTCCTAATTTTGAAATTGGCCTTCCTCAAGGGGGTTCTTCTCGTTCCCATCGTTCAGCCCGCAGCAGCAAAACCCTGGGGGCCATGTTCCTATTAACTATAACTGCAGGATTAATATTTGCCCTCATATCCTTTTCTTCCTACGCTAAGTTTCTTCCCGTTTTCTCTACTTTAAGCCCATCATTTCAGTATAGTATTGGAATTGCTTTATTCCTGCTGGTAGTAACCGGTGGGGATTATATCTGTTATCGAACGGGGAAAAAGCAACTGGCTAATCTTTTGACTGGTAAAAATGACGATTAGCCTGAGCAATTAGTGCTAACTTCTATTGTAGAGTTTTGCATAATTCAATATTCCTCATAATATGTCACTCTGAGCGGTAGCGATGAGTCTTAGATCCTTCGGTTTTGCCTCAGGATGACAACCGTAATGAGCCAAAAGAACCGTCCGAGACTGCTGAAAAAGTATTATAAATGTCATCCTGAGGAGCTGCAGGCGACGAAGGATCTCTTTGGAATTCCGTAATATTGGTTTACACTAGTTAGATTCTTCGCTATCGCTCATGATGACACGTAAAAGAGCACTTTTGTGGTTTCGAACCGTCCCCGCGACTCAGCTACCCCTTTAAAATACAAATGGCAGGCTAAACAGGATTATAATAATGGCAACCAGCAGCAGGGCAATGCCCAGCAGGGCGCTCCAGAAGGGTACCGGGAGCAGGTTATAGACCAGATCCAAATAATAGCTGACCAGGTCCTCCTGCTTTACTGGCAGCAAACTGTCAGCTACCTTTTTATAAGACAGGTAGGCATAGGCGATAAGAATTAAAGCAATTGCTAAGAAAATGAGTCCGATGGTCACGAATAACGCTCCTCCGAATAAGAATTATGTGCTATTGTTCTATATTATAGGATTGTAGAGCATTATAAGCAATAATACGAAGGGCAGGATTATTAAGTAGAAGGTAGAATATTGTTACTAACCCCATATCGTAGTACTAAAATAACTTAAGGGGACATTCCCCCATAAGTTATTCTAATTTAAAGGAGATATAAAATGGCCTTACGATTTATTACCGGGCGGGCTGGTAAGGGTAAAAGCTATTACATATATAATGAAATTCGTCAACATATTTTAGAAGCCCGCAACCAGGATTGCAGACGGGAAAATTTAATATTACTGGTTCCGGAACAATATACCCTGCAGGCGGAACGGGATTTCATCGATAAAACCGGGCTTCAGGGTATCATGCAATTGGAAGTTCTTAGTTTCACCCGTCTGGCCCAGCGGGCATTTAATGAGGTCGGTGGTTTAACCCGGGTTATGCTTAATGAACAGGGAAAAAACATGGTATTGCGCCGGGTTATGGAGCAGCTAGAAGGGGAGTTGCTGGTTTATAGTAATTCCTGTCACCAGAATGGATTTGTCCATGAACTTATGGATTTTTTGGCCGGTTTAAAACAGAGAGCAGTGGGAATTGATGATTTTAAACAAATTCAGGATAGGATAGAAAAAAACTCCCTGCTGAGCAGGAAAGTGCATGATGTGACCCTCATTTACCAGCACTTTAATGATTACCTGCAAGAACGTTACATTGATAGCGAAGACTATATTAATCTCTTCATTGAAAAGATGCCCTCCAGTCGTTATTTATCCACTTCCCGGATATGGGTGGATAATTTCGCTACTTTTTCCCCCCAGAGTATAAGGATTTTAGAACAGCTTATCACCGTATGTCCGGAAACTACCATCAGCCTTACCCTCAATAATGATAAAGATCGAAGAGATGAAGATCTCTTCATTTTGTCCCGGAAAACTTACCGTACTCTTAATGAATTAGCACGAAATAATGGCATAACTACCAGCCTGATAAATATTGACGCTACAGCCGCCGACCAGCTCAGGGATAAAGAACTGCTGCACCTGGAAAGCGAATTGTACGCTTATCCCAGCCGTAAATACCTGGATCCTATTACCCGGTTAAGTGTTTTTGCTGCCGCCAATCCCGACAGCGAAGTTGAAGATCTGGCTACCCGTTTGATTAGCCTGGTACGGGATGAGGGATACCGCTGGAAGGATATCGCCGTAATTTGCAATGATCTTGATAGCTATAGTGCTCTTATAAAAAGAATTTTTCGGGAATATGCCATTCCCTTTTTTATGGATCAGAAAAAGGACATTATGGATAATCCCATTATCGAGTTTGTCCTGGCATCATTGCATTGTGTGGAGCGGGGTTACCTTTATGAAGATGTTTTTCGCTGTCTGAAAACCGGCCTGGGAGTTCTGGATGATGAATCGTGTGAGAAACTGGAAAACTATGTGCTGGCCAATGGTATCCGAGGTAAGCGCTGGAAAGAACCTTTTACCTGGGGAGAGGAAGATGAACTGGAAGAGTTAAACCAATGGCGGGAGAGAGTTATCACTCCTCTGGAGGAAATGAAGACAGCTTTACTAGAACAAGGGAGTTTTGCCGGTATTACCCGGGTTCTCTACGACTACCTGGAAAAGCAGGAAGTGCAGGAAAAGCTCCAGAGTTGGATAGAAGAATTATGGGGGCAAGGGCTTTATGATGTAGTTAGCGAGTATACCCAGATTTGGAATATGGTTATTAACACCTTTGACCAAATGGTAGAAATCCTGGGTGATCAGCAGGGGAGCTTGAAGGAGTATATTAAGGTTCTGGAATCAGGATTCTCTTCTCATGAACTGGGCATAATTCCTACTACTGTCGACCAGGTACTGGTGGGCAATATACAACGTTCTAAAAGTCATGACATAAAAGCTTTATTTGTTTTAGGGGTAAATGATGGCATTATTCCATCAACCAAATCCCAGGAAGGTATATTATCTACTGATGAAAGTAATTATTTGGCCAACCAGGGGATGGAAATTTCTAAAAGTCGGGAGATACAGGTTGCTGAGGAGAACTTCCTGATTTACAATGCCCTGGCTAAATGCCGGCAAAAACTTTTCCTATCTTATACTACCGCTGACAGCGAAGGTCGGGCTTTGCGTCCATCATTGCTGTTAGACCGTCTTTGCTATCTTTATCCTGGACTACAGGTAGATAGCGGATTGATAAATGATCGGCAAAGGCAATTACAGATGGTTGCCCGCCCCCGCAGCACATTTAAACACCTGGTTGAGAATCTGCGGCTTTATCTGGACTATAAAGGGATAGAGGATTTTTGGTGGGATGTCTATCATTGGTACCGCCAGCAAGATCATTGGCAAAAACATTGCACTAATGTGGAAAAGGCTTTTTTTCATCGTAATCAGGTCAATACTATTAGTCCCGGACAGGCCCGGCAGCTCTATAAATTACCCCTGCGGGGCAGTGTCACCCGTCTGGAACGGTTTATTGCCTGTCCTTTTGCCCATTTTGTTCATTACGGCCTTTCCCCCCGGGAAAGAAAAGAGTTTTCGGTTAAGGCTCCTGATATTGGAGAATTGTTTCATAACAGCCTGCTGGAATTAGCCCTGCAAATAGAAGAGAAGCCGGGAAAATGGCAGGGGATAGAGCGGGAAGATTGTGAGGCGATGATGGATACAGTTATGGACCAAATGCTCACCATCCAGGGAGAAGGGGTGTTTTCCAGTAATAATCGCTATCGTTACCTGAGCCAGCGCTTGAAAAGAATAGGACGCCGGGCTGCCTGGACCGTAACTGAGCATATAAAAAGAGGCGGTTTCACCCCTTTAGGTTATGAAATCAGGTTTGGAGCAGGTGGGAGTTTACCGGCCCTGGCGGTTGAACTCAAAAATAGCGAGAAAATGTACCTGGAAGGACGCATAGACCGGATAGATATCCTGGATCAGGAAGATACCGGTTATGTAAGGATAATAGATTATAAGACCGGGAATAAGCAGCTGAATCTTTCCGATACATATTATGGTTTAAGTCTGCAGTTGCTTATATATTTACGGGCGGTTCTAGGAGGTACCCAGGAACTAGAACGGCCCAGGCTAAAACCGGCAGGAATATTTTATTTTAAGATAGATGACCCCCTAATTGAAACTGTAGCAGATTTTAAGGAGGTAATCGAACAGCAACTCATAAAAGAACTTAAACTACGGGGGTTGGTACTGGAAGATGTGAATATTGTAAGGGAGATGGATAGGCAAATTGCTACTTACTCCGATATAATCCCGGTTGGTTTAAAAAAGGATGATAGCTTTTATTCCACTTCGGCAGTTTTAAATGAAGAGGATTTTGACTATTTGCTAGGCCATGTTGATAATTTATTAAAAAAAGTTAGCCAGGAGTTGGTAGGAGGAAAAGTAAAAATCGAACCTTATAAGCTTAAGGATCAAACCGCCTGCACTTTTTGTCCCTACATTTCTATCTGCCAGTTTGACCGACAGTTACCTGAAAATAATTATCGAAATTTACCACCGTTAAAAGAAAATGAAGCAATTCTAAAAATAAGGGCCGAACAGGAGGTGAATGTAGATGACCTGGACTGAAGCCCAGAAAAATGCGATTGAGGCTCGGGACTGTAACCTTTTGGTAGCAGCCGCTGCCGGCTCCGGTAAAACCGCAGTATTGGTGGAGCGTATAATTCAATTGGTCTTAAACGATGGAGTGGATATTGACCGCATGTTAATAGTAACTTTCACTCAGGCGGCAGCAGGGGAGATGCGGGAAAGGGTTAGCAATACCCTGCAATCAGAGCTGGAAAGTAAACCAGAAAATGAACCGCACCTGCGCAGGCAGTTAAAACTCTTGAGCCAGGCCTCCATCAGCACTATTCATGCCTTCTGTACCGATGTTATACGTCGCTATTTTCACCTGGTAGGTATAGACCCTGGTTTTCGCATTAGTGACAGCATGGAAAGCGATTTAATTAAAATGGAGACCTTGGAAGATTTATTTGAAACCGAGTACGAAAAAGCTCCCCCCCTCTTTCTTAACCTGGTGGAGTCCTTTGGCACCAGCCGCAGTGACCACAGTTTACAGGACCTGGTTTTACGAGCCTATGAATTTTCCCAATGCAAGCCTTATCCCCAGCAATGGCTGGAGGAAAGACCCAGCGATTTTAATTTAGGAGAAGATGAGTTTTCTAACTGCGTATGGGTCAGGAGTATAATGGAGCAGGTTACTATTCAGTTGCAGGCAGCAAAAGACCTTTTTCAGGAGGCCATAAAAGTCTGTTATCGCCCCGGTGGACCGGCAGTATATGTTGACGCTCTAGAGCATGATATAGAAATAGTGGAGGAGCTACTCCAAATCCTGGGGAGGGATAACATTTTTGACCTGGGTGCTAGCCTTGGTAATATCAATCATACCCGCCTGCCCCGGGTAGGGAAGGACGTGGTTAGTAATCTGAAAGAGCAGGCCCAAAGTCTGCGGAATGAGGGTAAGAATCTAATCGGAGGAATAGGCAACGACTTTCTATTTAAGGAACCTGCCAAACTTTTTCAGGACCTTAAAGAGCTATACCCTCTAATGGCGGAATTCTGCCGACTGGTAATGGACTTTAGCAATGAATACCAGAAACATAAAGCGGAAAAAGGTATTCTGGATTTTAACGATCTGGAACATTATGCCCTGACCATACTATCCAATCCGGAGGTTGCCGATGAGTACCGGGAAAAATACCAATATATTTTTGTTGATGAGTACCAGGACAGTAATGAGGTTCAAGAAACCCTTATCAATTGCATTAAACGATATAACAATGTTTTCCTGGTAGGTGACATTAAGCAAAGCATTTATCGTTTCCGTTTGGCTGATCCGACTTTATTTATTAATAAAATGGAAGAGTTTAAGCATCCTGAGGTGAAACTCAATCAGCGTATTGATTTGAGTATTAATTTTCGTAGCCGCGAGGAAATCCTTAATGGGGCTAATTATATTTTTAGCCACATAATGTCTCCTTATCTGGGGGAAATCACCTATGATAGCCAGGCTGCCCTTTATCCTGGACTGGAGAAAACCGATACCGAAGATTGGCCCATTGAGGTCTGCCTGATTGATAAAAATCGAGAAAATGATGAAGAGGATGAGTTGGCTCAGGCAGGGGATGCCGAGATAGAAGCTCGATTGGCAGCACGCAAAATCAAGGAATTACTGGGCCAGCCAATTTACGATCATAAAAGTAAAAACTATCGACCCCTGGAGTACCGGGATATGGTAGTCTTAATGCGCACTACCCGCAACTCTATAACCGCCTTTTGGGACGTTTTTGCTACCGAAGGTATACCTGTTTATGCGGACCTTACTGGTGGCTATTTTGAATCCAGTGAAATCACCCTGGTGTTGAATCTTCTTCGCCTAATTGATAACCGCCGCCAGGATATTCCCTTGTTAAGCGTTATGCGTTCTCCCATTGCCGGGTTTACCCTGGACGAACTGATTGAGATAAGGGTACAGAGTCAGGCCAAAAGCTATTATGAAGCTATGGAAGCTTACCTGGCCGAACATGATAATGCTCTTAAGGTTAAATTACAAAAATTTATAGAGGATTTAACCCGGTGGAAGAAGGAAGCTCGCTATCTCCCTATGGACGAATTCATATGGAAATTGCTCCAGGAAACCGGTTATTTTCACTATGCTGGAGCTATGCCGGGGGGACGGCAGCGCCAGGCTAATTTGAAGGCCTTGCTGGACCGAGCACGCCAATTTCAGCATACATCTATCAAGGGTTTGTTTAATTTTATAAAATATGTGGATAAGATTCAGGCTCGTAGCGGAGATATGGGAGTAGCCCGAATTCTGGGTGAGAACGAAAACCTGGTTCGGATTATGAGTATTCATCGTAGTAAAGGATTAGAGTTTCCAGTGGTAATTCTAACTGGTCTAGGTAAGCAATTTAACTTTAGTGACAGCAGAGAGCAGATATTGTTTCATAAAGATCTCGGGATTGGTCCCAGGTATGTCAACCCCGACCTGCGTAATTATAATGAAACTATTGCCCGTATCAGCATTAAGAATAAAATCCGCCTGGAGAACTTATCGGAGGAAATGCGCATACTTTATGTGGGATGTACCAGACCTCAGCATAAATTAATATTGATAGGCTCAGTTAGAAATATCGAAAACAGTGCCCGGAAATGGAGCACTATGCCCACCCCATTCAATCTAGCCCGGGGCAAAAACCATCTCGATTGGATTGGCCCGGTTCTAATGCGCCACCCTGATGGGGCCCTCTTACGCGAACTATCTGAAGGCTCCTGGACTGAGAGGGAATTGCAAAATGATCCCTCCCGATGGCAGTTGGAAATCTTTAAACGCAGTGATATTAGTATTAGTGATACAAAAATGGCTAAACTGCTTACTGCTTTTTATGAACAGGTAGAACAACATGAGGCCAGTATTGATTCTGAACTGATAGCCCAACGCCTGGACTGGCACTACCCATTTGAGCAGGCGGAAAGGATTCCCTCCAAGGTTTCCGTTTCCCAAATTCAAAAAGGACTGGTGGACTCTGCATTAATGGATATAGAAATGTCTGCCCAGCTTACCCGCCCCCGTTTTGTAGAAGGAGTGAAAGATTTAACCCCAGCCCAGAAAGGTAGTATAATGCATTTTGTCATGCAACACCTTGATTTTAACCAGGTTCAGAATCAAAAGGCTATTCGTCAGCAGGTAGAAATGATGGTAAATCAGGATCTGCTACTGGAAGACGAAGCCGGAACCATAAATACCAATAAAATTTATCGTTTCTTCAATTCATCTCTGGGGCAGAGGATACTTAAAGCCCGCGAAGTGGAAAGGGAAGTACCTTTCAATCAGTTGCGTTACGTTGGGGAAATAATGGATGATTCAACTGCTCCCGATGAACAGATGCTGGTTCAGGGGGTTATTGATATCTTTTTCCATGAAGGGGATGATATTGTACTGGTAGATTTTAAAACTGATTATGTAACTGAAGAAAATCGGAAAGAGCTAATAAGTTTTTACCAGCTCCAGTTAAAATTATACAAAGAAGCCCTGCAGACTATTCTGGGCAAAAAGGTCAAGGAAAGCTACCTCTATTTCTTCGGTATCGATGAGGCCGTGCCGGTGGAGATATAGTAAGAGAATAGAATTTTATTTCACGTGGATCGTACGGATTAATAAGGCTTTATGTGGATTTTTATAGACCCCGAATACACTGATTACAATGAAGAGCATACCTGTAGTGCACACAGATGCTCCCTTCGGATTACGGCGGAGGACATTGATATCCTATGATTATATTAAAAAATTTCGGTGTCAATCATAAAAATCAGTGTCCTTCAGTGTCTATTTCCGGTCAATAACTCACCAAAAAGAGCCTTCAGTTCTTCTTCGCTGCTGAATTCCTGGGGTAAATTATCTTCTAGCTTTTTAATAACTGCGTCTAGCAGGGCACGGAGAATCTGTTCCTTGCTGACCAGGGTTTTGGTGTTATTATAGCCGTTGTTAACAATACGGGTGAGCCAATCAATCTGGTCAGCATATAGATTAGCCGGCATCTGCATACTAGGTCTCCGCTGGGGGGGGCCAGTTTTACTGACGTTATTAGCCGGTGCAGCAGGGGCATTGTTTTCCGATTGGTCTACCAGTTGAATAGCTGGTTGAACAGTTTTGCCCTCAGAATCCGGTTGCAATACGGCTTCTTCCCGGGCGAGGGCCCACTGCTCCCGAGCAAGCTTTTCTATTTGTGGATTTTGCTTAATATGCTTATGTACAATTACCTTATTGAACCAGTTAATAGCTTCTTTGCACTCTCCATTGCGGTGGTACAACTCGCCAATTAGATATATTGCCTGGATATCACTCATGTTACCAATGGATTGAAAATCCTTGTTATGAGCCTCCAGGTATTGGGTCAGGGCTTCCTTTAGATATATGTTTTCCAGCTCAATATTGCCCGCTTCTCGCGCTACCCAGGCAGTTCCCATAAACAGTCCCGCTAGTTCACCTGCGCGTACCTGTTTTAACTGGGCTGAGCGAATAGCCAGCTTAAAAGAACCCAGGGCTTTCTCCAGATCTCTTTCCCGGTTATATTCAATAGCTGTTGTCGGCCTTAATTGGTATAGCGCCGGAATCAGCTTTTCTAGGAGTAGCGGGTTTATTTCCTTGGAGAAGCTGTTAGCAGAAGCAGCGTAATAGCAAGCTGGGCATACTATCATAGAATAGTGCAAAGGGCTTACTCCCCGATAAATAACGTGGAAGTCAGCCTCCTTACTTTGAACGTAAACCTTTGAACTGCGGACAGCAAGAGATGTAAAACTAGTTTTACAAACCGGGCACTCAAATTTTTTATTAAAAAAAGGATTAGTAGTAGTCATTAAATCACCTCACAACCTATTTCTCATAAAATATTCCAAAATCCTTTATTTTTTTGGAATATACTTTAAAGGTAGGTTAGGCTTAAGCAGTAAGTGATTAATAATGAGCACTGTTATTAATCAAGTGTGGGCTGAGTGCCAGACTGCCCGATGATGACCGAACCCAAGGGGTTTAACCCTGCCACTTATAAATATTCTGACTTCAGGCGAACGCACGGCTTAGCCTCTATAGATTGCGAAGGTATTCTTTGCGCTTATATTTGTAAATAATGATTATTACCTGGCACTAATTCTAAAATTGTTCATTTGATGGTAAAATTTATATTGACGTGCTAATATTGCTGGCGAAAAACGTGAATAGTATGGAAAGGTGGGAAAACAATTGGTAAAAACTTTATATATTAACAAACGAATAAACTATTCGGGGAAGGAGTTAGAACCCCATTGGATTTACCGTAATTTCGATATACTAGGAGATGCAGTAATTGCTTTTTGTGGCGAAACTAATGTACCGCAATCATTTATGCTGGATCAAACCGATATTTTGGATAAGGCCTATATATACTCACCACTTATGCTAAACTTTATAATTGAGCATTTTGATAATGATCTTAACCTGGCTCTTTACCGGCAGCGCCTATTTTTAATAGGCATAAAGGATGAATTGGAGCAGCTTGGCATTCCGGTAGTACGCCGGGTGGAAGCTTTGTATGCCAATAACCGCAAGCTAACCG
Organism: uncultured Syntrophomonas sp.; assembly: GCA_964489585.1. Lineage (GTDB taxonomy): Bacteria > Bacillota > Syntrophomonadia > Syntrophomonadales > Syntrophomonadaceae > UBA4844. Next base: position 5,268 of record CAZAZH010000003.1, on the reverse strand, counting down.
TATCAGTTGCTTCCGGTTCTAACGTATCAACCCTGGTGCATACCGGTATAAACATAGAAACTGCCGGTACACCAGTAAAAACTGCCGGTCTGGCGGAATTAGGTGTAAATGATATTCAGTCTTTTGCCGAAAATGTGATGTTACGTTACCAGGTAGAACTGGAACAGATTTATGATGCCCGTTGCCGGGTACGGGGAATAATTGCCGGACATAGCCCCAGGGGTTCGGTATAGTAGAGATTTAACTGGCTCGACTTGTAATATAACAAAGCATAAACTAAAATATTACAGGGAAAGGAGAAACACTATGGTGAGCGATGATAAGGGCAAGTTGGAACTTATTGCTTTTAGAAGCTTTCCCAGTAATCCGGAGCTAATTTATGTTATTGATTTTTTAAACAAAAGCCTGAAAGAAAAAAAGATAATGTTTGGTTTGAGTAAGGATAAGGAAAAAGACGAAATGATAATTAACATTTATGAGGTTTAATGGAGGGTTTCATGAGCAGGGAGATAAGAGAGTTCCTAAAAGAAATAATAAGTATAATAGTTATAGCCTTTATATTGGCCATGATTTTAAGAACCTTTGTTATTGAGGGTAGAATCATTCCTACCGGGTCAATGCTACCTACTATTCAGTTGAAAGACCGGGTTATGGTCAGTAAATTTATTTATCGTTTTAAAGATGTGGAACGGGGAGATATAGTGGTTTTTGACCCCCCTGAAGCCCTCAACACTAATCAGGACTATATTAAGCGGGTTATTGGTCTGCCAGGTGATGTAGTAGAGATGAAAAACGGTAAAGTCTACATAAATGACCGCCCCTTAAAGGAACCATATCTGGCGGAAGCCCTTGATTATGAATATGGCCCGGTAGAAGTACCTGAAGGGTGCTTGCTGGTACTGGGTGATAACCGTAACCATAGCTTTGATAGCCATTACTGGAATGCCTGGCTAACTCAAGACCGATTAAAGGGCAAAGCCTTTCTTACCTATTGGCCCTATAATCATATTAAATTACTACAGCGGGAGGTTTCTTTTGAATGAGGATCCTGCTTACCAACGATGACGGAATTTATGCCCGGGGACTGCATAGCCTGGCGCGGGAATTAAGTTCCATTGCCGATCTATACGTAGTAGCTCCGGACCGGGAAAGAAGCGGAACCGGTCATTCCATCACCGTTTTTGAGCCTATCCGGGTAATAAAGACAAGTATGCCTGAGGCTAAAGCAGCCTGGATTGTAGGAGGAACTCCGGTTGATTGTGTTAAACTGGGGCTTAGCCGGTTAGTTGATAACGTAGATTATGTAGTATCAGGAATTAATCATGGACCTAACCTGGGTACCGATGTTCTCTACTCAGGAACAGTTTCCGCTGCTGCTGAGGGTGTAATAATGGGGGTACCTTCTATAGCAGTGTCACTTGATTCCTATGATCAGGATATGGAATTTGATTTTGCGGCTAAATTCACCCGTAACGTAGTGCGGGTAGCTATGAAAAGGGGAATAGAAAAAAAGACCTTGATAAATGTTAATATACCGCCGCTGGATGAGAAAAACATTAAAGGTATTAAAATAACTAAACTCGGGGTACGAAATTATGATAACCTCTTTGAAGAGAGACAGGACCCCCGTGGTAATACTTATTATTGGCTGGGAGGAGGAGTAGTCAAAGAGGAACAGGAGGCTGAAAGTGATGTACTTGCTACCCAGGATGGATATATTAGCATAACCCCCATTCACCTGGATTTGACTGATTACCAGCTAATTGAGGAGTACCGCAAATCTTTTTCTATTTACCTAAGTGTATCAGGAGATACAGAATGATATTTTTTAGCCTGCTATTAAACACCCTGTTATTTTTTGTAGTATTAAATATTTCCTATTTGCGGCAAAAGAGACGAGATCCCGCTTATCCGGATAAGCCTTTTAGCAAATTGGTGCTGTTTCCGCTGGCACTGGGTATAGTTTTTACCCTGATTGTAGACATGTTTAAGGGTATTTTTATATATCAGATACTGATTTTTGGATTAGCCGCACTCTTTCTTTACTGGATTTTTTATGTTCTCAATCGGAAATAAAAATTAAGAAAATATTTTGCTACTTTATACAAAGTATAGTACCATTTTTACAGTTATGTAGATTTACGAGGAGGTTATTGGATGAAGGTTTACCCAACTAGTAAAGTTCGCAATATAGCTCTGGTTGGCCATGGAGGTACCGGAAAAACCTCCCTGGTAGAAGCAATGCTATTCAATACAGGGGCTATCAAAAGAATGGGGAAGGTTGATGACGGTAACTCAGTAGCAGATTATCTTCCTGAAGAGGTCAAGAGAAAAATTACAATTAGTACAACGTTGGTCCCCTGTGAATACAGAGACCATAAAATAAATGTTCTTGATACTCCTGGTTATGCCGATTTCTATTTTGAAGTAACTGGGGCTATGCGGGTGGTAGACTCTATAGTAATGGTTCTTTCTGCCAATGCCGGAGTCGAAGTTCAGACCGAAGTAATCTGGGAAGACTTTGCCGATGTTCCCAAAATAGCATTTATCAATAAATTGGACCGAGAAAATGCTGACTTTTATAAAGCCCTAAATGAGATGAAAGAAAGCTTTTCCGATAATATAGTTCCCGTACAGCTACCTATTGGAGCAGAGGAAAATTTTAAAGGTGTAGTTGACCTGGTTAAAATGAAAGCCCTCTTATTTGAGCCCGGTACCGGCAAGATCAGTGAAACTGATATCCCCGCCGGCATGATGGACGATGTGGAAACCTACAAAGAGGCTTTAATCGAAGCTGCGGCAGAGGCTAATGATGACCTGCTTACCAAATATCTGGAGGGTGAAGAGCTCAGTGATACCGAAATACTGGAAGGTATTAAGGAAGCAGCTACCAATGGCTCAGCCGTTTTTGTATTCTGTGGTTCTGCCCTTAATAATATAGCTATTAAGCCGTTAATGGATTTTATCGTTGACTGCAGTGCTACTCCAGATACTAACCCCATAGTAGAAGGAAAAGACCTTGAAAATGATCCCCTGGCGGCCCAGGTCTTCAAGACCATAGCCGACCCTTACATTGGTAGGCTTAATATGTTCCGCGTCTTTACCGGTAAGATGAAAGCAGACAGTGTAGTATATAATGCCAATAAAGAAAAAGAGGAAAAAATTGCCCAGATATTAATCATGACCGGCAAGGAGCAGGCTACCGTACCAGAGTTGTTTGCTGGCGATATTGCGGCAGTAGCCAAGCTGTCAGTAACTGGTACCGGAGATAGCCTCACCGTTAAAGCCAATCCAGTAGTTATCGAACCTATAGAGTTCCCTGAGCCTACTCTTAGTATGGCTATTGAACCAAAGAGTAAGGGCGATGAGGATAAACTAAGCGGAGCCATACAGCGTTTGCTGGAAGAGGATCCCACCATCCGGGTAGAAAAGAATACCGAAACCAGACAGACCATAATGAAATCTATGGGTGATACCCACATAGATATAGTATTAGAAAAACTATCCCGGAAATTTGGGGTAGATGTGGTCAGCAGGGAAATGCGGATACCATACCGGGAGACTATACGTGGTACGGTTGAAGCTGAAGGTAAACATAAGAAACAGACCGGTGGTCATGGTCAATACGGCCATGTTTGGATAAAGTTTGAACCGACTGAAGAAGGGGACTTCGTATTTGAAGAAAACGTATTCGGCGGTTCCGTACCTCGTAACTACTTCCCAGCGGTAGAAAAAGGCCTGATAGAAGCCATGGAGGAAGGTGTCCTGGCCGGTTACCCGGTAACTAATTTAAAAGCTACTCTTTACGATGGCTCATATCATTCGGTAGACTCTTCAGAAATGGCTTTTAAAATGGCAGCCCGCCTCGCCTATAGAAAAGGTTTAGAATCTGCCAAACCAGTCTTACTGGAACCCATTGTTAATGTAGAGATTGAGGTGCCTGAGACCTATATGGGTGATATCATCGGTGATATGAACAGTAAACGGGGTAGAGTAATGGGCATGGAACCAGCAGGCAAGAAACAGGTAATTAAAGCCCAGGCTCCGCAGGCAGAAATGGCACGTTATACTATTGACCTTAAGTCTATGACCCAGGGACGGGGCAAGTTTAGAATGGAATTCTCCCATTACGAGGAAGTACCGGGGCAGATTGCCGAAAAGATTATTGAAAAGGCCAGACAGGAAAAAGAAGAAAAATAGTTTGTTGCAAGTATCTCAATTGTTATTGGATGAGGCTTTTTACCATCAATTGAAAAAATACCGGTAAATAATAAACCGCAAGGTATGTGACCTTGTGGTTTATTGTCTTTGGCGGTGAATATAGATTTGATCAAATTAAGCCTATTTATACAAAGAAAGAGGGGAGATGTGATCCCATCCCCCCTATATTGCAATACTATTAGCCCAGTAAATAACGTCTGCGCATAATCCGAAGTGTTATTAGAACAATTGCTAGAATCATCATTAGCAGCAGTATAGCCGGATGATATAGCAGGAATACACTTGCAACTAATGGTGCCAGAAGTACCCGTACCATAGTTTTCAGTGTCGGATTGTTGCTAATAACGGCAGCAATAGGCGGTGAATTCTGGTAATAGAATTTGACAAAGGCTGTTCCTGCAGCATTGCTCAGGAGATACTGGTCTCTAAAATGCCTTAATATTTCTACCGGCCAGCTAAACTTCGAGCCGAATGCAGCTGTGGCAATGAAGCATTCATCTGCTACTGCCACGGTTACGTTAACACTGGTGTTCAGGTCTACATAATTGGGGTTAACTACCCCGGTTGGAAGAGTTACGGTTCCATCTACGGTGAAGCTCTGCTCGGTAGTTACAGCCGGGTCATAGGAGCAGGTTTCTACATCCCAGGTTACATCGGCCTGCACATTTCCCTGATCCGTAATCAGGGTTACTTTGGCAGGCAGTCCCAGGGCTGCCGCTGTCTTGGCGGTGGCATTGGCTACGTCGATGATGGCAGAAGGTGCGGTAATACTGACCAGGGTTTTCTTAACAAGAAGATTATTTCCCAAGAAAGGATAACCGTCGTTTATGCTGGCGTCAATAGCCCAAGTATCTGTAAAATTCCAACCTGCATCTTCAAATGTTATCTTATCTTTCATATCCGCTGCGGTCTTGCCTTCTCCGCCGGCAGAGGATTCTGTCCCTGATGTAGTGATGTCCCAATAACTTTTAGTGACAGTACCATCGTTAGTATTTTGTCCCACCAGTCCACCGATATTGGTTTTGCCTGTTACAGCACCGGCAGCAT
>CAZAZH010000002.1:21316-57165 GCA_964489585.1 uncultured Syntrophomonas sp. | reverse complement strand
ACGAGCAAACACAGTTGATGTTTTTGCCATACACATCGCCTCCTTCTTGATAGCTAAATTTTACAATTATGTACTGCTATATGCAAGCTAATTGCAAATTGTTTTATAACATATACATACCAAACTTTATTGCCCCCTTTGAACCGGATTATCTGCACCACCGTACCGGTGAAGATAATGGCGATGCGGCTTTTCATTCATGACATCCTCCCTAAGAAAATATCTTTTGAAGGAAAACTGTCTATGGCACATTCTGCTTGCATTTAACTCTTTTGATTAAATACGAAATACCCAAAGCGATTAATACTATGCTTGTGTAAATAATGGACGCAAATATTGTTACTGCCTTAAATACATATTCATCGTATAAATTATCAGTCATGTATCCAGCAAAGAAAAGCAGTACATTTATTGCAAGACCTAGTAGGTAAATAATAATCTTATTTTCGTTTTCAATAATAATAATGCTGTATAAAATGTAAGCTGCTAAAAAAGCGCCAAAATAGAAATAGGGGCTACCAAAAATCCCGAAAACACCATAGGGTAGATAATATCTTAAAATAATATAAGCTATACAAAACCCAAGCCCCCAATACAGCCATCTGCTTTTCATTGAACAACCCCTCCCTGAGGAAATATCTTTAGAAGGAAAAATTGTCTATGATTCATTTTGCTTGCATTTTATTTTTTTGATTGAATACGAAATACTCAAAGCGATTAATACTATAATGGTGTAAATCGTCAACGCAATTATTGTCGCTGCTTTAAATGCGTATACATGGCCTCCAACGTCAGCCATAAATGCAGCAATGAAATACACTGTATTTACTGCAAGACCCAATAAATATATAGCCAACTTATGATTGTTTATAATTATAATAGCGATAAATAGCAAGTTTGCTACTATATAACTGACCCAGAATGAATAATATAATGTATCTGATACAAATATGCCGTTTGGTAGAAGACAGAGACATAAAACAATATAAGCTATACAAACCCCAAGCGCCCAATACAGCCATCTTCTTTTCATTGATGACATCCTCTCAGTAATTATTTAATATTCGGAATCAGCCTGGAATCGCCCGTAAGAATCTAAAAATTCCTTACAGGTGATTCCAGGCATTGTTTTGAAACTAGAAGTTCTCAGGAAGTTCGGGTAAATTGCACTGGGCATACTTTAAAGCTAGTTGCGCATTAGTCCAGCTTGAATGTGGCAGTAATTCTACCGGCTAGTGCCTATCAGATAGTCGTTTTTGACGGACATGTTAAAAAGCGCCCACCAGTCTGTATGGTGATCGTGACCCCTTGATCATGAATTGCAGCCTGCCTCCTCCCTCTTATTTACTTTTTTGTTAACATTCTGTTTATATTGTAATTTTCCTGCATTACTTTCACTAAATGTAATGTTTTTTCGATACAGCTTAGCCCATTAGGTAGAAAATGAATCGAAGTTAAAATAGAGCACCTGCGAGAAAAGGCTGATATAATTATTACCAAGGGCAGGGTAATCCCGAATCGCTGTATGGGGACGGATAAATTATAAATTCAGCGTTATTTACAAGGACAGCTTTGTCGTCAGCGCTATACGGGAGGTTGATGGAATGAAGTTTCATACTGAGTATTTGTGGTTTAACACGGAAAAGAGGCGGGAGTATATCCGTATAACCGACAAGGTAAGGGAGGCTTGTAGGAAAAGTGGCATCCAGGAAGGTATGATTCTGGTAAGTGCCATGCACATAAGTGCCGGGATCTTCGTTAATGACAACGAAAGGGGAATACTTACCGACATAGACAATATGCTGGAATCCATTGCCCCCTTTGGCCCTGATTACCTGCACCACCGTACCGGTGAAGATAATGGTGATGCTCATTTAAAAAGCATACTGGTTCATCACCAGATTATTGTACCGGTAACCGAGGGAGACCTGGATCTGGGACCATGGCAGCAGATATTCTATGCCGAGTTTGATGGCAGAAGGAAAAAACGGGTAATTATAAAGGTTATGGGGGAATAAACCGGTTCAGGAACGAGTAAGACGCAGAGAACGCTGAAGAACGCGGAATCTTTTTTAAATAAATCTAACTCCAACTGAGTGCCGGGTCGCAATTAAGGTTGCTGCGTCAAAAAAAGAGTGGTTACTCTTCGATAAGGTCCTGCCTGAGATTGCGGGCTTCTTTAAGGTAAATATGTTTAATTTCCTGCTGGCTTTTTTCAGTATTCACATGTACTAGAACCCGGATACACAGAGGTAGAGATCCGGGTACCTCAATTTCCTGAAAGCACATCAGGGGTACTTTATCCCAGCCTATAGATCGGGCAGCAGCAGCAGGAAAAACCGATCTTAGATCCGAGGTGACAGTAAAGAGTGCACTGGCAACATCATCAATGGTAAAAGCATTTTCCTGTTGCATAATCTGTAATAACTCCCGGGTTGCCTGCATTACTTCTTCCACGCTGTCTTCCTTTACAGTTGTTGCTCCCCTTATTCCTCTCATCATCATAGTTATATCTGTCACCCCTTATTACCCCCCCATGAGTGCGGAAAACGCAACCACAGATGAAAATGTCTTTACATGTTCTTCCTGTACAGGAGCACGTAATCTGTAGGGGCGAACCCATGTGTTCGCCCGGAATAGGCAGCTCTATATGCAACGGGATTCACCCTACGGGGGTCAGTGGTCAGCCGGGCAGACACACGTCTGCCCCTACAAAAACTACATAAATCCGCATCCTTCAGCCCCCTTAATAGCGACCGCAGGGAGCATCTATGTGCCCTGTGGGTATGTTATTCATAGTTATCAGTGTGTTCAGTGTCTATTATATTATTAACCCTTCAAGAGACTGCCCGATGTCCTAATCCGATAGCAACCTCATCCAGGTGCAATAGACCTATACCCATAAATATAGCAACACTAACGTGGTCATGTTGACGGGCGATGCCAATCTTCCCTCCTACGTTTAACCCCAGTGCCTTGGGCATAATCTGGGCAATAGCTTCCCGGGCGGCACCGGCTACGGCACCCTCATCAGCATGACTATCCTTGATGACGTTTTCCCGTTTAGCAGCCACTACTGCCCGCTCTACTATCTTTCCTACTGAGCTGATAAATTCTCCGCCATAATCAACTGCTACTGCCCGTACCCCTTGCTCATCCAGTAAAGCTTTTTTTAACTGGGTTTCTTCCTGCCGCGAGGAGGTAAGAGCCATTTTTACTGCTGCAGTAGCAACTACTTTACTTCCTGTTTCCAAAACAATCCCACCTTCATGTACACTATAATTTGACGTAGATTTTCGCAATTTACTATGAGTAATACTGCAAAAGGTTGGTTTTTAGCATTAAAGTAAATTTATCATTCTAGTTCTATTTTACTATAACTTTACCAATCATTACTATGCTCTGGTTTGCCGTATATAGAGTTTCTTTTTCAGGAAAGGCTAGATTATCGGAAGAATTATTAATGCAGTAAGTAACTGGGAAGTTATAAGCGCATGAGTCAATTTCTACTACATCGTTAGCCTTTAAGAGAAGTTTTACTTCTTTATTATTAAATCGGGCTTTTTCATGGCCGTTTACTAGAATTATACTTCGGGGTAGAGAGGAAAACTCTTTTATTTCTATTACTAGATAGGCCTGGGGTGAGGTGACCTTAAGCTTTTCCGGCTTATCTGTTTTTGCTGTTTTGGCATCGCCGGCAACCGGGTACTCTACTACCTGACCTTCCATCCTTTCACTCCAGGAAAGGTACAGGCGCAAGGGGTCATGGGTCATCATACCCTGGACCACCACAATTACCAGCATACTTAAAACTATTATACGGATAAGGTGTTTTTCTACCTTGTCAATAAATCTTTTCAAACTATCATCCCCCGAGCAGTTGTTTCTCCTCTATCTTATGCCCTGGGAGACAAGATTATCCATACGTGGAAGCGAGCGAAGCAAGGGGACGGTTCTTTTGCTTCCATATATGGAAGCAAAAGAACCGTCCCCTTGCTTCCGATGACTACCAGTTTTTCTTAGCCCATTCTACTCCAGCCAGGAAAGCTTCGCGGTTCTTCTGTATGACTGTTTCTTTCTTGCCTCTATAAATCACTTCAAAGTGCTGCAATGCATCTTCTACCCTTACTATACTGGTCCTTTCCAGGTAAGCCCCCAGAAGTATCATGTTAGAGCCGCGGGTATTTCCCATTTCTTCTGCCAATTCATTAACCGGGATTTTTAAAACCGTTAGATCCGTACGCTCCGGGTCCCGGTCAACCATAGAAGTGTTAATTACCAGACATCCATGCGGTTTAATCCGTGGTTCAAATTTATCTAAAGAAGGCCGGTTCAAAAGTACTGCCACCAGGGGGTGTTCGGTTAACGGGGAATATATCTCCTCACTGGAAATAGTAACCAGGCAATTGGCTGTTCCCCCACGCATTTCCGCTCCGTAGGAGGGAACCCAGGAAACGTGTTTACCGGTACTCATAGCAGCATAAGCTAAAAACTGCCCCATAGACAGAACTCCCTGACCACCAAAACCTGCAAACAGAATTTGTTTTTCGTCTTCCATGCTACCTTTCCTCCTTGACCTTGAACTCTCCCAGTGGATAATAGGGAATCATATTATCTTCCATCCATTTCATAGCGTCTACCGGGTTAAGTCCCCAGTTGGTAGGACAGGTCGATAATATTTCCACCATAGAAAAGCCCAGCCCTTTAGCCTGAGTTTCAAAAGCCTTTTTAATTGCTTTTTTGGCCTTTACTACATTCGCCGGTGAATTTACTGCTACTCGGCTAATATAGGCAGAACCTTCATTGCCAGCCAAAAGCTCCGCCATTTTAACCGGGTAACCTTCGTTCTCTACCTTGCGCCCATAGGGGCAGGTGGTAGCTACCTGTCCCAGAAGTGTGGTAGGAGCCATTTGTCCACCGGTCATTCCATACAAAGTATTGTTTATGAAAAACACGCTAATTTTCTCGCCTCGGGCGGAGGCATGGACAATCTCACCCATACCTATAGAAGCCAAATCGCCATCACCCTGGTAAGTAAAAAGGTAGCAATCCGGTTTAAGCCTTTTTATAGCCGTAGCAATAGCCGGAGCCCGACCATGAGCTGCCTCCAGCATATCGCAGTTAAAATACTCATACGCCAAAACTGAACAACCCACCGGACAGATACCTACAGTTTTTTCCCTTATGTTCAATTCATCCAAACATTCGGCCACTAAACGATGTATGATTCCGTGGGTACACCCCGGGCAATAGTGAAATTTGGCATCGGTCAGGCTTTCCGGTCGTTTAAATATTGTTGCCATTATAATCCCTTCCTTTCTGCCACAGCTATAATCTCCTGGGCAAGTTCCTCAGGATTGGGAAGGAATCCTATTCTTCCGTAAAATTCGACTGGTACCTTGCCTTCTACCGCCAGTCGTATATCTTGTACCATCTGTCCCATGCTAATTTCCATAGACAACATAACCTTACAGGTATCAGCAACCGATTTTATATGTTCATCCGGGAAGGGCCACAGTGTTATGGGTCTGATTAAACCAGCCTTAACACCGTGTTTACGAGCATCTATAACTGAACGTTTGATGACCCGGGCTAGCAGGCCAAAAGCCACCACAACTATATCGGCGTCTTCTACCATAAAGGTCTCCGCTCGCTTCTCATTGGCTTGAATCTCTTTATATTTGCTAAAAAGATGCCGGTTTCTCTGCTCCAAAACTTCAGCGGTCAGGTGCAAGGTATTAACTATATTGGGCTTTCTTCCCTGGCATCCGCTTATAGCCCAGGGCTTTTCTACAAAACTGGTTACTTCATCCCGGACAATTACCGGTTCCATTAAATTACCGAGAGTACCCTCGGCCATTATGACTACCGGTATGCGATAACGGTCAGCCAGTTCATATCCTAAAATGGCAAAATCCATCATTTCCTGAGTGCTGGCCGGAGCCAGTACCATAGTATGATAGTCGCCGTGCCCACCTCCCCGGGTAGCCTGAAAATAATCTCCCTGGGAAGGTTGTATTCCTCCCAGCCCAGGACCGCCCCGGGAAATATTTACTATCAAACAAGGCAACTCGGCTTCGGAAATAAAAGAAATCCCTTCCTGCTTAAGGCTTAAGCCTGGTCCGGAAGAAGCGGTCATTACCCTGGTCCCAGTAGCCGCCCCGCCGTAAACCATATTTATAGCCGCCAGTTCGCTCTCCGCCTGCACAAATATTCCGCCAATTTTGGGTAATTTCCGGGCCATATATTCAGCAATTTCACTGGAAGGGGTTATGGGATAGCCGAAAAATCCGCGGCATCCAGCCAGAATAGCACCCTCTGCCAGTGCTTCGTTACCTTTCATTAAAACCTTATTCATCCCATCACCCCTTTTCTACCTCTATAACTAGATCCGGACACATCAAAGCACAGATAGCGCAGCCCGTGCATTCTTCGGGTTTTACCACGATAACCGGATGAAATCCCAAAGGGTTGATGGTATCTTCATCAAAGTCCAAAATATTTCTGGGACAAAAATGAATACAGAGCCCACAGGCTTTGCAGCTATCATCAAAAAAACTAACCCTGCCCTTGGCCTTGGCCATACTACATTCCTCCTCCAGAACCGTGCAACCAACCGGGTCGCAAGTATAGTGTAATCTTCTTTGCAATACTGCGGTATTCATAGGGTAAGCAATTGTATATTCTATCTTCTACTGTGAGATAGTTAACTGGTAACTCCAATTTGGCTGCAAATTCTACTACCCGTTGGTGTCCCTCAAGGACCAAATTCAGGTTAGTTTCCTCAACCATATTAGGGTTGCTAATTATACCGGTAAATTTAATAAGCCCGACCTTTTCGAGAAGCTGCCTTAGTACCTTAATGCTCTCCAGTTCACCGGCAAAAGGCCGGTAAGGGTTAATAACCAGATAAAACTGGTAGTTTCCCCGCTCCAAAACCAGTTTACTAAGATAACCAATGACCAGTGACCCGACCTCGTCACCTGCCAAATCAATGAGCATATCATTATCCTGTTTCATCAGGGCAATTATTTCTGTAGGTAGATTAGGTACATCTCCGAATGCTAATTTCCCACCAGGTGCTACTAGTCGGATGTTTTTACTAATAAGCTTCTCCTTAGCGTCTCGAGAAGCGAAGAAAGGGTTTACTAAATCCAGATCGGCCAATATCGTTTTTTGCGATTTACTTGCCGTGTAGATGGCAAAATTTACTGCCACTTCACTTTTGCCGCTGCCAAATCCTCCCGCAAATATAGCCAAACTGCCCAAAACCACTTCCCCTTAAAAATTTTTCTTATTGCATACTCTATAACAGTAGGATTTGAAAAGCAATAAAAATATTCAGGTAAAAGAAAGTATTTTATGGTTAATAGGTTTTTTTGGTCGGAATAACTCGAGAGAGAATTGCGATAAGAGGCCTATAAATACAGGCATAGGGAGACATGCAAGTTTACTCAAAAGGCTTTATTGTTATTGATTTCACTTTAAAGCCATCTATAAAAGAATTGACGCTACTACAAATACTATTTCAACTCAAAAATCTGCTGGTCGGCGAAAACGTCTACCAGTTCGGATATTACATTTTCAATTTCCACCTCATCCATACCCAGTAGTTGTAGAGCTTCCCCTGAAATCGGATAAAGAAGGCCATCTATACCCATGCCGATACCCATGGATACACAAACCGCATCCGCCAGATGGACGATGGCGGTAAGGCGGGGATTAACCTGGGCATCTTCAGGACTGTGGTGAAGTTGAATGGCTTCCACCGTTTCCGAAGGCAGGTTCCATTTCTCTGCTACCCGGGCACCCACCTCGGCATGATTAAACCCTAAAATGTTGTTTTCAGCTTCAATAAAGGAGATATTATTTGCGTTTACCTGAGCTACAACTTCGCGATAAGTTTCTTTCATAGTGTTATTTAAAATTACCTTACCAATATCATGTAGGAGGGCAGCAGTATAGGCCAAATCTAAGAAAGCAAATTTGGTTTTACGGGCAATTAACCTTGCAGCCATAGCGCTGCACTGAGAATGGCGCCACAATTCACCGACTCCCAGGGCATAACCTTCCATTTCCTTGCTTAACATATCACTTACTGAAGCGGCCATGACAATACTTCGTAAAGTTCTAAAACCCAGCAGTATAATAGCATCAGTAACACTACCAATCCGGCGGGGGAATCCATAAAAGGCAGAGTTGGCCATTTTCAGCACCCTGGCGGTTATGGCTTGATCCTGGTTGAGAACATTATTGATATCGTGAGCTGTAGAATCTGGATCCTCGGTAAGTTTTATAACCCTTACCGCCACCTGAGGTAGTGCCGGTATATCGTTAACTGCTTCTACAATAGATTCCAGATTGATTTTACCCATATTTTCACCCCTACTTTATACTATTTCCAGTTATCGATTTTGCGCTCCAAATAATCCCGGTAGTTAATAAGTTGATCATTAATGCGTAAAAGCAACCTTTCCAGCTCTATTCGGGATAATTCTAATTGCTCCGGTTGAAGTATTTCAATAGTACGAAATTCCTCTTTCATAATAAATCGTAATACATCCTCCAAGCTATCTGCTGAAAAAGTTATGATAACAGGCGCATAGCATATACGCCTGCCCGTTATTTCATCAATTACTGAGTAGACTTCCTGGCTCATGTCTATATCTTCAATTTGAATTCCCTGAACTGGTACATTACGAATTTGTGATACTTTATGCTGCCTGATTTCTTCAGCCAATTGCTCGGTATTTTTATTACCGAAAAGCTTCTTTCCTGCTCTCCCCTGACCAATGTAATCAAAGCGAACTCTTAGTCTTAATTGGTACACTAAACTCTCCCCTATCTATATAGTTTATAAAGCCACTGGCTAAACCAGAGTGATTAAGCGGGCTAAATACAAACCCAGCACTGCTGCCAACCCTTCACCGTAGTTAATATCCATATCAAATAGAAAATCCAAACTCAGTTTATCTAGTATAAATTGGTGCCCGGTCTCATCTGATAAACTGGGAGCGAGCAGGTATTCAACCACACCAGGCTCATTAATACTTGAGAGCAGAGCGGCTACCGCAGTAACATAACCATCAAGCATTAACAGGGCATTCTTCTCTTTAGCCCGGGATATAAATCCGGTCAGAGCAGCTATCTCCAATCCTCCAAACCTCATTAGTATATCTATTATACTGGTTGTATCAGGCCTCCGAAGCACCATAGCTCTGCATATAATATCGACTTTTTTAGCTATTTCTTTACTGTCCCCGGATCCTTTTCCGGTAAGATCATTCGGATGTAAACCACATAAAGCACTTGCTATGGCTGCTGCACAAAGAGTGTTGGATATTCCAATTTCTCCTACTGCTATTATATCAAAGTCAGCGCAGGAAATTTCATCCCATATTTGTGCACCTATTTCTATAGCCCTGACTACCTCTCCCTGCTCTAGAGCATCTTCCTGCAGAAAATTACGGCTGCCCCTACAAATATTACGATTCCATATACGGGAATCATTTAATGGCGTAGCCATTCCTACATCTACAATTATTTCACGCGTTTGCATGGCCTTTAACAACCTGCTGGTTGGTGACTGAAGATTAAGATGCTCCTGAACAATCAGAGCAGACTGCATGGGTTTATACATACTGCAATGTTCAACACTAATCCCGTTGTCAGCAGCAAAAATAATTAATATGTTATGCTGGCCCTTACAGCACTTTTTTTTGAGTTTCTCTTGCCAGTGGGTTAATCGCCCCATTGCTGCACGTCTGGGCATATCTACAAACATCAATAGTCTATACCCCTTTTGGCCGTTATCCCTATCTCATAGGGATGTTTTAGCACATTTATTTCACTGACCAGGTCAGCCTTGGAGTTAAGCTCCGAGGGACAATTTCTACCGGTCAAAACTAAATCACTATCAGCTTTTCTCTGGTCAAGAAACTGAATAATTCCTTCCCGTAAAGAATCAAAAAGGTTAAAAACATTGATTATCTCATCCAGCACAATTAAATCCCATCTTCCAGTAGCCATTTCACTGCGCATTTTATCCAGACCAAGTTTTATCTGGCCAAAATCTTGCTCACTTACTTTCCCATCGCGGATTATACACTCCTGCTGTCCCGGGCAACAGTCCTTTCCTGGGTACGGACATTCGCGACCGAAAGTATATACTTGAAAATTAGGATCATTAATGTACTTGATGGCTTTATACTCTCCAGTAATATTATTGCCCTTTAAAAAGCTGATAAATAAAACCCTCTTGCCCTGTCCCCAGGCCCGCAGGGCAATACCTGCAGCACTGCTGGTTTTTCCTTTGCCATCGCCGGTAAAAATTAATAACATGGCCTTTCACCCCCGATCAGAACAGGCCAGTTCTTTTAATTTATTTACTTCTTCGGGAATTAGAAAGCGGTATTTTCCTGATGCTACCCCTTGCAAATTTAAAAAGCCCAGGGCAGTTCTCTTAAGACTGATAACCGGGTGTCCAATAGCCTGGCACATTCTTTTTACCTGTCTTTTTCGGCCCTCATGAATTTCTATTTCTAGCAAGGTTTTATCTTTAAAAGTCTTTAAAATGTTTACCCGAGCCGGTGCCGTAATGCCGTCTTCCAGTTGTATTCCCTCTTGCAGCCTGCATAATGATTGTTCTCCCGGCTCTCCCACTACTAAAGCCTGGTAGGTTTTAGTTATTTCATAACGGGGATGAATCATTAAGTTAGTAAATTCCCCATCATTGCTTAATAACAGGAGTCCCTCAGTATCAAAATCTAATCTTCCTACTGGATAAACCCGTAAATTAACATCCTTTAATAAATCCATCACTGTAGGTCTTCCCTGAGGGTCAAATACACTGCTTATATAGCCAGCAGGCTTATACAGTAAGATATAAACTTTTTCTTCTCTGGTAACAATACGTCCATCGAATTTAACTCTGTCAAGGCCAGGGTTAATTGTACAGCCTTTCTCTTTTACCACCAGTCCATTTACACTTACCCGACCCTGCATAATTAGTTCTTCAGCTTTACGCCGGGAGGCAACCCCTGCTTCTGCCAGATATTTTGCCAATCTCAAATTATTTTACCTGCTTTTAACATATTTATTAAATATACTACCTGTTAAAGGTCTTATTATTCAACATCATATACTTTTTCCCTTTGTTAAATATCATGAAATAAGGCATTATATTAAATAGAAAATAGGCGTTGATAACCAGGTTGTTTAGCAAAGATTACGAGTATAAAACCTGATTAATTGTCGAGAGTGCGGAGTTAGGGGTTAGACTTGAGAAATTGTAGGGGCAGACCCGTGTGTCTGCCCGGCCGAGCACTAAACCCGTGCGTTTTCTCTTATTTGATACTGTACTGCTAACCCAGGGCGAACACATGGGTTCGCCCCTACATCGCTTACTTCTTACTCTAGACAAATGTTATGGAGGCTTACGATGGGTAATATTGATAAAAACAAAATTGAGGCAGCCGTTAAGCTTATATTGGAAGCTATCGGTGAAGATGTAGAGCGGGAAGGGTTACAAGGAACACCCCGACGAGTAGCCAATATGTATGAAGAACTTTTCTCCGGGATGGATTGTGACCCCCGCGATCTTCTGCAGGTTTCGTTTACTGAATTTCATGATGAACTGGTACTGGTTAAGGATATTCCGATTTACTCACTCTGCGAACACCACCTGCTCCCCTTTTATGGTAAGGCTCATGTTGCCTATATCCCTCGTGGAGGTAAGGTGGTAGGCATTAGTAAATTGGCCCGAGTAGCTGAAGTTTATGCCCGGCGTCCCCAATTGCAAGAAAGATTAACCTCTCAGATAGCAGACTGCATTTATGATGCCCTGAATCCTTTTGGGGTAGGAGTAATTATCGAAGCTGAACATATGTGCATGACTATGCGGGGTATTAAAAAACCGGGGGCCATAACCATAACCTCAGCCGTACGCGGTGTATTCGAGAGCCGATCCGAAAGCCGAGCCGAACTTTTTTCCCTAATATTGCGCTAAGCACAAGTGGGGAACGGTTCTTGCTTCGAAGAACCGTCCCTACTTGCCCCATTTTACTTGTTCATCAACCTGAAGTTAGAGTAGGATTTTCGACTTCTCCTTTGTTGTTGATATCAATCAGGCAACCCCGCAGCTGGATTTCATCATAGTTACTGCCCGGGTTTATACAAACGGTCCGGCCTATGTGGCTAATACCCCGGCTAGGATGTACATGTCCATGTAAGCTTAGCAGGGGTTGGTATTTTTTTATGGCCTCATATACGGCAGTACTACCTACAGGTCCGGTAGCCAGGGAATCCCCATCCAAAATTGGATTTAAATCTTCATCATAAAGAGTATCCTGATCTAGATCAGTATCCCTGGGAGGAACGTGAATATTGAAAATACATTTATCCATGTTCTTAACCTTATCCGCCATGTCATCAATTTTATGGGCCAGTTCCTCCTCACTGAGATCACGAGGGTATTTGAAGATAGTAGGATGCCCATAGCTCAGAGACAGTATTTCAAATCCGTTTATCTCTACTACTTTGCCATCTCCATTTTTCACGTATTCCATTTTGTTCAGGTAGTCATCAATATAAAGTGGGTCGTCATTACCTGGTATTACTACACAGGGAATGCCATTCCTTTTAAAGCGCTCATCCATGAGTTTGGTCCACTCTTCCATCTGCTTAATCTGCAATTCTTTAGTAATACGCTCTACATCGTTTTCATCAATACGATCGATTTCATCTTCAGACAGTATTACCCAGTAAAAACCTGCATCCCGGAGAGTTTTTTGCAGATCCGGTAATTCCCTTTCATCTTTTATTTTTACGGTTGAACCGTAATAAGTGGCTTCATAATAACCTTCTCTGGTTTTTATTATAGGAACTACTGCCTTACCGACAAAATCCCCTCCATATATTACCATATCCGCCTTATAAAAAGGACCGGCATTGGTAAACTTGCGGAATGTACTCTCTGCCGCATGGGTATCACTGGCGTAAAAGATTTTCATATAAACGTTTCACCCCTTATTTCAGTTTGAACCTTAGTCAGAAGGTATCTCCAAAAACTGAATGTCTATATTTATACCCTGATTGGCATAGGAAGCTTTGGAAAGGTAATAAATTATTAGCGGCAAAACCAGAAGTATAATAGACATCACTATCATGGTATAGGGCATATCACCCTTGAAAAAGGGTATTAACAGATAGGTACAGATGGAAACACTTATAATAGTGGTAAATATACCCAACCAGGTTATTACTGGTAGACCCAAAAATCTGCCTCGCACCACTGGAGGTGCTGAATCAAACAAAAGTTTCCGGCGGTAAGGGAAGACAATACCGGCTACACCTAACAGAATCCAGGCCAGGAACCAGGTAAAGATGGTATATCCGATATAGGCAGTCCAGGCGGGTAGAAATACATCCAAGAGTAAAAACAATTCAGCTACTGCCAGGGCAATAGTAGAGGCAATAACCGGTGAACCAGATTTAGGGTCGATCTTTGCTACTTTGGCCGGCACCAGACGGTCAAATCCCCAGGCATAAATATTGCGAGTAGGGCCAAAGCTCATACCTGCACAGGAACCGTAGGTGGCCATAAAGAAAGCAATAGCTATCAGGAAAATGAATATGGGACTCTGGGTGAGAATACCCAGTAGTATAGTAGCAAAGGGTTCATAAGAACCAAAGGGATAAGCGGCGTTACCGCTGCCTGCCAGGTACATCAGGGCATTGGTCCACAAACCGCCAAAGATTTTGTAGCTTAACCCATAAAATATGGCCCATGCACTCATCAGCAGAGCCAGTGAACCAAACATAGCCAGAAGTTGTGATTTTTGCACGCTACGTACTTCTCCAGCCAGGTTAGCCCCAAAGGTAGCCCCTAAAGTATTGAGAATAATATAAGTAGAACCAGCCATTAATGTAGCTCCGAAAAGGAATTTGGTGGGGTGCCCGGCTTGAACTGCCAGTGGTATAACATCGTTATAGTTTAAACCACTTAAACGGGTAAAGTTGGCCGCAAAGGTACCAGGATCAGCCATTAAAGCCGCCACGATAAAGGTGAGAGCACCAATACCAGTTCCGATTAGGGCCATCCAGGACATTTTCATCATGGCCCGGCTACCTTTGTAGAATACCATCCAGATAATGGCTATCATGATGGTACCTAGTATGGCGCGCACATTAGGTGCATTTAGAGCAGCAGCCCACTGCAGCCACATTTGGTTTCCACTTACAATACCCATGGAAGCAAAGAATTCCACCAGGGCATATTTTAAAGCCCAGTCTGAGCATACTCCGGTCCAGGATATGGCGGTAAAGGAAATCATGAAACTGGACATCAGGCCCAAAGCTGGGTGCAGGATACGGCTAATATAGATATATTCACCTCCCTGCCGGGGCATAGCTACGGAAAGCAGCCAGTACAGCCCCGCAATTATGAACATCTGGGAAACGGTTAGTATGGCCCAGGGCATATGCCCGCCGGGATAAAGGAACGGGGCCCACATCAGGTAAACCAGGGCGTACATTAGACCGGGGTTAACTGTGGAGTAAACCAGGGTATCATAGGGGCTTATTTGCCGGGTAAAGCCCACTGCGCTCTGTTGGAATAGTTCTAAACCTCTTGCCAAAAATATCCCTCCTTATAGAATTAAGAATTTAGAATTAATAATTAAGAATTATGGTAGGAAATGCTTCGCATTTCGTCATATTGTAGAACTAATCGGCATCATTACTTATTCGGTACATAATACTGTCTTCCCAGCCAGTTACTACCCGTACATACCCGCTTAATTCTTGATCTAAATCTGGGTCACCGGTATCGACTAAGAGGGGGTGAGGCTGCAATGCTACTAATTTTTCGCGGCTGGCTACTACGATAATATTATTTTTTCCCACTAATCTGATTACCCGAGGGCTTATCTGCTGATTGCCCCGACCAAAAACATGTCCTTGTCCTCCGATAGCGGTAACTACGATACGGGCCTTACCTTTATGCTGGTTAAGCAGGTGGAATAGCTGTTTTTCGCCTACATCACTGTCTACCAGTTCCCGATTAAGAACTACGTCTACTCCCAGCAAGGTATTAGGAAGCTCTAATCTTTCCATAATAGTGCGGGTAGTAGTTCCCGGACCGATTACATACAGGGTATCCTTTTCCATGTTAGCAACTACTTCTGCAGCCATGCCCTCCACTTCAGCCTGTTCAGAACGAGCACCAGATTTAACACTCTGTACTCTTCGTTCCACCGGTACTTTAAGATAACCATAGAGCCTGGCATTAACCCGACCCTGACGAAAAGCCTCTTCGTCTATGTCCATTACCTCGGCTTCACGTATATTTACCACCTGCCCCTGCAGATAAAGGCTGGCTACTTCACCTGCACTACGAGGATTAATGGCATATACCGCTGAGTGAATTTTTACCCCGGCGGGAATGCCCAGTACTGGAATTTCAGGTCCTATTGCCGTATATATATTTCGTGCCGTTCCATCCCCTCCGGCAAATAGAATCAAATCCACTCCTCTTTCGGCCATTTCTCGGGCAGCTTCCATGGTATCTTCTGGACTAGTTTCTCCACTCTCGATAGATCCTATAACTTCCGGATCTAAGCCAGCCTGACGGCATTCATCCGCACCCATTTCATCAGGATAAGCCAGAACCCTAATTTCGTTCTTTAATTTGGCGATTATCTTTAAGGCTTCGATAGCGCGGCGGGGAGATTCAGGCTCTGCTCCCATCTCCCGGGCTTTCTGTAGAATTTCAATTCCGTCACTACCTTTTAACCCGACCCGGCCACCCATA
Source organism: uncultured Syntrophomonas sp. (assembly GCA_964489585.1). Classification (GTDB taxonomy): domain Bacteria; phylum Bacillota; class Syntrophomonadia; order Syntrophomonadales; family Syntrophomonadaceae; genus UBA4844. The sequence goes on along the minus strand of CAZAZH010000002.1, from coordinate 41,354 downwards.
CCAGCAATTGGATTAACGATTACCCCCAGCTTTTTCACGCTTAAATCACCGCTCTTTTAGTTAGTCCATCTCCGCCTCGGGGGCGGAGATGGTTTAAGAACACTATTTTTTACCCTTTTTCTTCTGATACTGTCTCCAGGTAACTGCAATTAATTCGGCATCATCAATGGCTTCATGGGTAGGACGATGGGAGGCGGCTTTATGGGGCGCAGCCTTTACAAAGTTAGCATCGGCATAAGCTTCCTTGGAAATCTGCTGCAAGACCTCTACATATTCATCCAAATCCTCTTTGTTGTAGGATTCACATGGCTCCAGGGTAAAGGGTTCCGGTACTACCCAGGGGTGATGCGAGGTCCAGTAATGTTCGATACCATAGTCTACTATCCGTTTATTAACATCGTCAGTACCTACTCCGGTATCCTGTTTAAGTTTCTCCCAGGAATAGCGTACCTGTTCCAGGCGGCGCTTACCCTTTGCATACCAGATAACTACGCCGGGTATAGCCGCAATTTTCTTCATAAAGTACTGGTTGTTTAATACAGAACAAATGGCGGCTTCTTTTAAGCCTTCAGCCCCGTGCTGCATTATCCACATGTAGCTCTTCAAAACTACATTGGCGTTTCCAAAATAGCTTCTTACTTTACCAATGCTCTCGGGGTAGTTGGAATTAAGGATATACTTCTGGCCATCAAATTCTACCCGTGGCACAGGTAGGAAGGGCTTAAGGAATTCCTTTACCCCGATAGCTCCGGTTGCCGGTCCCATACAGCCATGAGGAGCGGAAAAGGTTTTATGCAGGTTAAAATGACACATGTCAAAACCTGCTTCCCGAGCACGGTGAATGCCCAGCATACCGTTGGCATTAGCCTGGTCATAAGAACAGAGAGCACCGACGGCGTGAGCTGCTTTCACGTATTCCTCTATTCTGGGATTGTAAATTCCGGTATCTTCAGGGTTGGTTATCATTATTCCGGCAGTACGCTCAGATAGTGCTGCTTTCATGGCTTCCAGGTCGGGATAGCCACTTTCATCCGGCATCAGAGTTATTACTTTGAACCCGGCTGTGTTTGGGGTAGCCGCATCGCAGGGATGGGAGAACATAGTGGTAATTATTTCAGTTCTCTTATTATCTCCCCGGGCGCGGTGATAAGCCCTGATCATGGAAGCGTTGGTATATACCCCGTGGGCACCGCCGCCGGGCTGTAAGCTAAAGGCATCCATGCCGGAGATTTCTTTTAAAAACTGCTCTACCTGGTAGTAAATTTCCAACATACCTTGCATGGTATCAGGGTCCTGCAGAGGGTGGACATTTACAATACCAGGGTGACGAGCTGCCATATGCTCCTGTACCTTGGGACTGTATTTCATGGTACAGGTACCTTCACTTATTCCCAGGGTGACATCGGTACCCAGAGTTTCCTGCGAAAGATGGTAAAAATGGCGGTTTACCCGCATCTGATTAACTTCCGGTAAAGCAGGGACTTTTTTACGCCGCAGATTGGCTGGAATAGCTGAAACTCCGTCCCCCACCTGACTAACGATATCTTGACAGGCGCAAGGAACCAGCACTCCTCTTTCACCAGGGACACTCAGCTCAAATATAATGGATTCATCCCATCTTGCCTGGTGGTAATTATCTCTAAGTAGTTTCTTTTGTCTTGCCATTAAATCTCAGTCCTTTCCTTGTAGATAGCTGATACTATTTAGCAGGAGACAACCCCCTGTAAAGCGTAGACCAGTTTGTCCAGATCCTTATGCTGATGTACTTCGGTTACACAATACAGGGCACTCTGACCAAACTGGGGAAATTCTTTGGACAAATCCTTACCTCCAAATATTTTGAATTCCAGCAGGTGTTTATTTATCTGGGCTACTGATTTACCGGTCATGTCAAAATTGACCACAAATTCCTTAAAGGAAGGGGAAGAGAACTGAATTTTAACTCCTGGCAGTTCGCCAATCTTCTTAGCTGCGTACTGGCAGTTTTGCATTATGGTGGTTCCTACTTCCTCCATACCCCTGGGTCCCATCAGAGACAGATAAACCGCAGCAGTAATAGCCCAGAGTCCGGTACTGGTTCCGGTAAATTCCTTCCCCTTGTCCCTGGAACCATAGGAGGTACGATCAAACAGTACTTCGCCAAAGCCCCATTCGCCATCTTGTAAAGTATCGGTCAAACCAAACATCAAATCTTTGAACTCGGAAATATACTTCATATCATCATGGGTGGCAATAAAACCACCCTGGCATCCTCCCGCACCCAGGTGCAGTCCCAGAGGGTGGTAATCCCCACAGGTAATAGTAGCGCCATAGTTGGCCGGAGCTTCCATAACTCCCAACGATATGGGGTCGGTATAGACTATAAACTCAGCTCCTGCTTCCCGGGCAATCTTGCCTATTTCCTCAGCTTGAGTTTCGATGAATCCCAAATATGAGGGATTCTCGATGAATACAGCTGATACGTCAGCGGAGATGTTCTTTTTCAGGTCATTCAGGTCCATCAATCCGGTGTTAGAGTCAAAACCTATTTTTACTATTTCAATTTCCGGCGCCGGAACCGAGTTAAGATAGTTTTGTACAATCATAAATACTTCTGGACTCAAGGATGCAGGCACCAGGACCTTTTTGCGGTCATTTATACGATTAGCCATACGTAATGAACTGGAAGCAGCCTGAGCACCGTCGTACATGGGAATACTTAGAATATCCATATCCATAAGTTCACCCATAAGGCTGCAATATTCAAACAGGGCCTGCCACTTACCATGGTCACCCATTGATTCACCAACATACGCAGTTAGGAATTCGCCGCGTCCGTTAATTTCGTCACAAACTGCCGGAACAAAATGCTGGGCACATCCTGCTCCCAGGAAGGAAAGGTATTCACAACAGGTTTTGTTTTTGCCTAAGATTTCATCTGTGTGCCGGCGGATTGAATACTCGTCCAGAATTGGTTCCGGTAACTGCATTGCCTGGTTATACTTGAGATGTTCCGGTATTTCTTCATAGAGCTGCATGGGATCAGTTACCCCAACTTCTTTCATCATGGCTGCCTTGGTTTCCGGAGCCGAGTTGGGTATATAGGGGTAGACAATTGGTTTTTTATGCATTTAGATTCCTCCATTCATATCTTCTCTGTAGTAAATTCCGGTTCTTTAGGAGGTACACCACTGGTTTTTATCTGGGATCATAGGTTTTGCACCGGGTATCACCAGAAATGGCAGCTTCCGCCCCATCGATGGTAATCTCATCAGCCTTACATACGTCATGCTCCCAGTGTCTGCAATCATCAACATTACATACTACCAGGGGAGTAAGGTTGCTGGCATTGCTTTCGTAAATATGGCTGGAGTCAGCGGCATTAATACCCAGATTATCATCGGCCATTACCGAGTCACGCAGGTCTGTTCCTGCTGGAACATCTCTGCTACTAACGAATTGTTTGTTTACATCCCGGGGATAGAAGGTATCACAGACGGCAAAGTCACTATTGTTTTCGACTTGAATTTCGCCGGCTGCACACAGATTATCGGGGTGATGAAAGGCACAGCTTTTAACTTTACAAGAAGTACTGGTTTTTTCCACAGTTTGGCCTCCTTTTTTTGTATAATTTTCATAAGCCCTGGCTTACAAATTCATGTATGCTAGATGATGGGGCATCACTTCCTTCCAGAATATATCAATAGTTAGTATTTTCGATATTGCCAGGACTATGCTTGCCATAAAATGGCATGGGCCATTGTTGAAACCAGCTAATATTCTCACCTGTAAGGGAAAAACTAGTACGGAAATAGGTGCTGTTAACAAAACACCTTACAAATAGCGCCGGGTTTATAACTTGATCGGTTGTTTAGAGTGAGGAATAAGGAGTTAGGGGTGAGGGGGAAAATAATTCAGACGTCGGACGTAGGGTATAAAAGTATCCCCTGAAAAATATCTATGTGAATCATAAGAATCTGCGAAAATCTGCGTGAAAAATAATAGGAGGTAAACAGAATGGAGATTTCATATCAGAATATTTGGATTAAAAATAATCAGCAAATGAGAAAGGAGGAATTGCCGCCGGATTTTATTGAACAGGGCATTTCTCTCTATGAAGTATTAAGAGTCATTGATGGTGTGCCTTTGTTTCTGGAGCAGCACCTGGAAAGATTGAAAAATTCAGCAAAGCTCACGAACTTGGAGCTACCCCTTAATGATAAAGAGGTTAGCCAGCGTTTACAGGACTTAATTAGTAGTAATCGGGTAGAAAATGGTAATATCAAGTTTGTCATCAATTATACTGAACCAGGCAAACCGGCTGATTTTTATGCTTATTTTGTGGAGCATGATTACCCCACCAAAGAGGTTTATCAGAAGGGAGTCAAAACCGTTCTGGTTCATGTAGAAAGGCCCAATCCCAATGCCAAGGTAGACCGGGCGGATTATCGTAATACAGTAGATGAAGCTAAGCGTAGAACAGGTTCTTATGAGGCTTTACTGGTGGACCGGGAAGGTAATGTGAGCGAAGGTGGCAGGTCTAATTTATTTATGGTCAAAGGAGACGTTGTTTACACCGCCCCAGCGGACAAGGTGTTAAAAGGTATTACCCGGCAAATGGTTTTAACCGCCTGTCAAAATCAAGGTTATCAGGTGGTGGAAAAGGAAATTAGCCTGGAAGAGATGCTTAATATGGATGCTATTTTCATATCATCCACTTCACCCAAGGTATTACCGGTAAGCCAGATAGATGATAAAATCATTAATTCCGGCAACAACAAGATTATTCAAGATGTCATGGCCGGTTATGATGCTATAATTGATGATTATGTTAAAAGTCATAAATGAGACTTTTGCATAATTAGATTTTTTAATAGGGTGGGACAAGGGGACAGGTCCCTTGTCCCACTGATTAACACTGAATTTGTTAATTAATCAGGACTTACGCTGATTCGTTTTTGTAGGGGTAGACCCGTGTGGGACAAGGGGACAGGTCCCTTGTCCCACTGATTAACACTGAATTTGTTAATTAATCAGGACTTACGCTGATTCGTTTTTGTAGGGGTAGACCCGTGTGTCTGCCCGGCCGACCACTGACCCCCAGAGGGTGAATCCCATTGCATATAAAACTGCCTATTCCGGGCGAGTTCGCCCCTACAGATACGTGCTCTGCATAGGAAGAATATCAGAGTGATATACAGGGAAAAAAGAGGTTGGGAAAAGGTGCTTTTCCCAACCTCTTATTTTTGTTTAATTAAAATAGGCCGACAATTTCTCCGTTGGGTTTGATGTCGATTTTCTCGGCTGCTGGAGTTTTACCCAGTCCGGGCATGGTCATGATAGTGCCGGTTAGGGCAACTACAAATCCGGCTCCAGCAGATAGCCGCACTTCTCTGATAATAACGGTAAAATTGCGGGGCCGTCCCTTTTTGTCCGGATCATCGGAAAGGGAGTATTGGGTTTTAGCCATACATACCGGAAGGTTGCCATAACCCAGGTCCTCAAACTTCTGCAACAACCGGCTGGCCTCAGGTGTATAACTTACTCCATCGGCACCATAGATTTCTTTACAGACAGTCGCGATTTTATCTTTTAAGGGTTTATCCAGTTCATAAAGGAACTTAAATTCAGAGGGTTTTTCGGTGGCAGCAATTACCTTTTGAGCCAGTTCTTCTCCCCCGGCACCACCTTGAGCCCAAACCCGAGAAAGTGCTACATCGGCTCCCATAGCTGAACATTTATCAATTATAAAATCCACTTCTTCGCTGGTATCGGTGGGGAACTCGTTTAATGCAACTACTACCGGTAATCCAAACTTCTGAATGTTTTCCAGCTGCTTCTCCAGGTTTTCTACTCCTTTTTCCAGAGCTTCCATGTTCTTTTCACCCAGGCGGTCCTTGGGTACTCCACCATGGTTCTTCAAAGCTCTAATGGTAGCTACCAGTACTACTGCCGAAGGTTTCATTTGACCATAGCGGCAAACTATATTGAAGAATTTTTCCGCTCCCAGGTCGGCACCGAAGCCGGCCTCAGTAATCATGTAATCCGCCAATTTCATTCCTATACGGGTAGCCATTATGCTGTTGGCACCGTGAGCTATATTAGCAAAAGGCCCACCATGGACAAAGGCCGGGGTATTTTCCAGGGTCTGTACCAGGTTGGGTTTGATGGCATCTTTCATAAGTAAGGCCATAGAACCGGCAGCTTTCAGGTCATCAGCTGTTACCGGTCGACCGTCATAGGTATAAGCTACCACAATGCGCTTGAAACGTTCTTTTAGGTCCATTAGGTCAGTAGCCAGGCATAGAGCAGCCATTACCTCCGAGGCCACGGTTATGTCAAAACCCGATTCGCGGGGAACACCGTTAATTCTCCCACCCAGCCCCAGAACAATATTACGCAGGGCTCTTTCATTCAAGTCCATGGCCCGGCGTAAAACCACCTGACGCGGGTCAATATTTAGCTGGTTACCCTGGTGCAAGTGATTATCCAACATAGCTGCCAGCAGATTGTGGGCGGTGGTAACGGCATGAATATCACCGGTAAAATGCAGATTAATGTCCTCCATGGGTATAACCTGAGAATACCCCCCACCGGCGGCTCCGCCCTTAATCCCGAAACTGGGACCCAGGGAGGGTTCCCGCAAGGCAATAATCGCCTTTTTCCCAACCCGATTCAGGGCTTGTCCAAGCCCTACCGTCGTTGTAGTTTTTCCTTCACCCGCTGGTGTAGGAGTTATAGCCGTTACTAAAACTAGTTTTCCCGAGGGTTCATTTTCCAGCCTGTGCCAGACATCAAGAGAGACTTTGGCCTTATATTTACCATAAAGGTCAATATCATCTTCACTCAGTCCCAGTGACTGGGCCACCTCGATAATAGGAAGCATCCTCGCTTCCTGGGCTATTTCAATGTCGCTTTTCATGGAAAAATATTTCCCCTCCTTTTTACCATAATGATTCTATTTTAACCTATAAATATTGATTTGCCTTCAAAATTTCTACAGCTTTTTCTTTATCTTCACCAGCAATCAGTATAACTGGTCCGGTACAGCCCATACCACTGGAAGCAAAAATTTCATTTTTCCACAAAGATTTTACGGCATCTTCTAATTCCAGGATATCTATGCCGGGAATTTGCTCTCCGGTAATTTTGGCGGGAGGAGGAGTGACTTCTTCTTTTGCATCTACGGCTATTGTTGGTGCAGGAATTTCCCAGCCTGCATGTTTGGCTTTTCTTGTTTCATCAGCAGTAATCTGCTGCAGTCCTCCCCTTACCATAGATGCACAATAATTAATAGCCCCGGCTATAACCGGAGAGCCTGAAACCCGTGAAATAATGCAGATTAGCCGGTCAAAGTTTTCTCCTACTCCGGGACCATAACCATAGCCTACAGTCTCATAATCGCCGCCACTGTTAAAAGAACTAAAAAGTTTCATTAGTATATTTCCGGTTAAAGTATCACAAAGCACCACATCAACACTACCCAGAATCAAATCATTGCCCCGCAGAATCTGCCCGCTATCTGCTCTCTGGGATTCACCCCAGCTAAAATCGTAGCCCCGCGACTTCATGGTATTCAGGAATCTTTCCACCTGGCGCCCGCCATCTACATTTAAAATACCCAGGGTTGGGTTAGCAATCCCGTCCGCCCGGGCTGCAGCTATCCCGAAAACCGCATTCTTTACCATAGCCTGTATGCGATCAGTATCACTGGTTCCGGTAGTACTGGCTATATACATCTCCTTACCCCGGGCCGGGGTTATAACTTTGCCAATGGTAGCAACTCCAATGGGGAAAGGATAGTGCATAGTAACTACTCCGTCTAACTCCTTTTCATCCAGGAGTCTTTCCAATATGGCATGTACTTCATCTTCGTTACCAGCCTCATATACTGGTAAATTACATGGCGGTGCCGGGCCAATAATACTTACTTCCAACCCAGGTTCCCGCTGCATGGCTATTTCAGCTCCCCGAAGTAGCTCTGCGGGAGCAATTTCACTGCCCAGGGTGGTCAGCCCTATCTGTATTTTTCGAGCTATTTTACCGGTTCTTAATATTTCAGCTGTTTCGTTAAGAACCTCCTGGAGTATTTCAGTCGTTTCTTTTTTCATCCCAAAGTCACCTCCCGGCCATTGACCTGGCTAATTCCTCTATGGCATCGGCCAGCAGGTTTCTAATCTCCTGTTTAAACTCTTCCTCATTACCACTATCCCTGGAGGGTTCAGCAACTCCGGTATTACCCTCAATAATAAAGCTAATACCATCAAAAAGATCAGTCATGCGTCCCAGAAATAAGCTGCCTTTACCAATTATCATAGCCCGCTGCATCTTGCCAGCCAAAATGGAATCCCTTATATAACCTAACAACGGTACACCAGACGGTATATGACCCTGGGTAGGAGCAAACCCGGTTACCCCGTGTCGGGTAGCGAACTGGGGAAGTTCCTCGCGGCTTATTTCGCCGCGTTTAACTGCCATAGCTCCTATCATTTTATAATTAGCCAGGGGAACATCGCCGGCCCCGGCAGGGGCAGTTATTTCCGCATTTTGCAGTTCGGGAGCATATACATCAACATCAGTTAGTTTGAGGTTATTTCTTTCCAGGGGGTCCACTACAATAGCCTGTATTACTGCCTGAGGGGAAGAACCGGAAGAAATTTTGTGCTTACCTACAATGTCGGTTCTTATTATCGGGTTTTGCCCATCATTTTCGCTGATTAGAATTGCATAACCCCCCACCATATCTTCTAATACCGGCATTTCCTTATTAACATGGTTCCTGCTATTCATTCCCAGTTTGGCGGATGACCCCCCTGCCATTACCACTACGTTTTTAAAAATACCAGACTGCACCAGAGCGGACGCAGTTAGTATTCCATGGGCAGGACCGGCACAAAAGGCTCGCATATCAACCCCGGTAGCATTGTTACACTCTGCTATTTCTCCGATGGCTTTGGCCAGATTTCCTCCGCCTCGCTGATTCATATCACCGATAGCCTCTTCCGATGTTTCAATAATATAATCAATTTGATTAGCATCGATATGGTTCTTACTCAACAGGTTTTTTAAGGCTAACACTCCCGAGGCTTTGGCTACCAGGTTTTCAAAAACTACATGGGCGGAAAGGTTAGGGTCACTCTCATGAGCCTGGCGGACACATCCGACCAACTGGTTGTTCTCATATAATCCATCGGCTTTCCCTGAGTTAATTAGTTCTTTTATATGCTCCCTATTACTGCTTTTATCTAGTATATCCAATTGTTTCACGTGAAACATTTTTTTTGCCGCCAGGGTGTTTTTGATCCGGGCGGCAAATTCCTGTTCCAGTTCTACCAGTTGAAAACTGTCTGCGATTTTCATAATCGCATAAAATTCATTTTCCGGTATAATATCCCCATATTTTCCGTCCGTGCCTTTAGCCACCAGGTTTTGATACCAGGGTTGGGGGACTTCCTGAAGTTCCTCCGGGGTAAGGTTACCTATATATACCTGATTAGGGGCATAATTAACTGCTTCCTCAAAGGTCCGGATGAATGTTAGAGTTTTTTGTAAATATTCGGAATCAGGGTTGTTTCTTCTTTCCATAGTAATAGTAGTTCCATGTTCCATCATAATGTTAGGAGTATGTACGAGAATATACCCTGCTGCCTTTATTACAGGAAAAGTCAAGTCATTTCCCTCCTATCTAAATGGACACTGAATACACTGAAAACTATGAAAGACACTGAGAATTTCTATACAAAAAAATCTGCAATTAGACGCATACGCGGGGCACACAAGACCACTCAACAAATTTATAAGTTAGGAGTAGCCCGACACTCCCCTGATTTATATTCACTGAGTGACGGGCAATTGAAAGTTTTTGTTAATCCGTATGTCCGCAACACATAACTATTTCTAAAAACAGTAATCATTCCTAAGTGATATTTAATATTTCAAATTTCAGTGTTTTTCATAAAAGATCAGTGTTATCAGTGTCTATTCCCGTATCTATTTTCTCGTTAATGTTTCTAAAATACTGTCTGCTCGCTAACCTCGGTAGATAGTGCCTTTAGTGCCTTTTCCACTATACTGGTACGCAGGGCAAATTCTTCATCCCGATTTAACTGAGGGTTACCCAACGGGTGTGGAATAGCCACTGCCGGGTCTATCCGGTTGGCGCCCACGGTCATGGAAATAGGAACTACAGTACAAACATGAACCACCGGTACATTTACTACTTCCTCTAACTCTTTTACCATCGTTGCACCGCAACGAGTACAGGTCCCTCAAGTAGAAGTTAAGATTATCCCATCGACATTTTCTTGTTTTAATTCTTGTCCTATAGCATTGGCATATTTTTTTGCATTGGCTACCGAAGTGCCATTACCTACGGTGGCATAATAAACATTATGCAGTTTACCAATCTTGCCTTCTTGCTCCATTTTGCGCATTACATCCACCGGTAAAACCCGATCCGCATCCTTATTTGCATAAACCGGGTCATAACCACCATGAGCCGTCTCAAAAGTTTCCTCGGTTAAATCATTTATACCACTAATGTCATAGCGTCCAAATTTAGAAGCACTGGAAGATTCTATCCTATCTGGATTTCCTTTAGGTACTATACCTCCCGATGTTACCAAAGCAATTTTGGCCTTGCTTAAATCCTTGATAGCAGGTCGGGGGCTTACCCGGTCAAATACTGGCATAGGATATTCAGTAGTAAACGGTTCTCCCTTTATCTTTTTTAGCAACATTTCCACTGCCCGAGCCGATCCCCTTTGCTCGTGAAAAACGTTATTGCGTATTCCCCGGGCCAAATAACCTTCTTCTGCGGGAGAGCCTACAACTTCTCCTTTTGCTAGTCGGGTTGCTAATTGGGCCAAGGCAGGTATGGCGGTACGCATTTTTGCGGCTGAATTACCGGTCTTAACTATATAAACATCCTTTTTATACATATCCGCGCCGGGATTTTCTTCATACATACCTGTTACTACAGGTATCTTGAGTCTCTCCTGTACGGCAGCACACACCGCCCCACAGGCCATACCGTATCTTCCGGCATTAAAAGCAGGTCCGGCTATAAGCAGGTCAGGCTTAAAACTGGCTATCAGTGCAATAACCTCTTCAGTGGCAGTATCAATATTTTCATTAAAATAAGTATCACCACATATTACTGTACCCACAATCGGCATGTCATCGCTTAAAGCTTTTTCTAGCGCTGTCCCCGGACCTACCGGGCCATCCTGGCTAAACGGCGTTATATCGGCTTTATCTTCACCGCCAATTTGCCCAAAAAACTGGTTTAAATAATGGACTACTCTTATACTGGCCACTTTTTATTACCCCCTTTGTTTAACTAAATTGTTGCCGGATATTTTCCATTTCATTTTTAATAGCATCAACATCCAGTACCATTTCCATCATGCTGATCTGATCATCGTAAACCTCAGGCTGAATTAAGTCTTTGATTTCAAAAATGTGATAAACAGGCAGTTTAAGTGCTATATTGGTTAAAGGCCCGGCATAAGTGGGGTCCCCATTAATTACAGTTTCTGCAGTCAATCCGGCTGATTCGGCCTCTGCTCCTCCTAATATAACTACTACCTTGTCTGAACCATATTTTTCCGCCGTTTCTTTGATGCGTGCTTGATTGGCCATGTCCATGGCCCCGGCAGCAGTTCAGACAAAACACTCGGTGCTGGTGAATAGTACTTCACCGCCAACTGTATTAATACATTCCGCTATGGCTGGTCCCGGTATACCATCACGGTCTCCCAGAATACATATTTTTTTATCAACAAAAAAACTTTTATCCATTAGCTTTCCTTCCTTTCGCATTTAATCTTAGAATTCCAGTGCTCCCATACGGTTAAATCCCAGTTCATTGGTAGCACCAGTTATGGCCTGAATCTCAACCGTTATAGAGCCATCTTTCTTGAGAGCCCCGTCAAAACCTCCGGCAATAATTTCGCTGGCTTCAATATAGCCAATTACTTTGGACATGGGAGGTAATTCAATAATGGCATTGGCGTTACCGCCGCTTACTACCGCATTGGCCAATGGATTAGCATCTGCTAAAGACTGGGAGGCGCCGTCACGACCGGCATATTCATCTGTTACCAGTACTGTTTTAATTCCCAGAGCTTCGATTTTTTTACAGTTCATGATTAAATCAGCATCGGGATTACCAAATCCCTCTTCGCTGATAATTACCCCATCTACTTTTAGGCTGTCCACCAATTTGGCGGTAAAATTAGAGCTGCGCTCCTTATCCAGTAAGGTTACGTTTTCATTAGTTACTACCACACCAATAAAGTTCAGGTCTTTACCATGCCGAGCAAAAAGATCTGCAATTATAGGATTATTCAAGTGGTGATAAGTAGTGTTTTTATCACAGGCCGAAACACAGTTACCGCTGATTACGGCACCATCCATAACCTCGGTAGGATAGAGAAAAGTAGGTAGAATCTTTTTAACATCCAGACCGTAGAGATAGGTATCATGCATCAAACCCTGGGTCTGAAGCATATAGACATAGGCCACTTTAGGCAAATCGGGATACTGGGCCAACTGCTCCACCAGGGGTTTGGTTTCAAAAGTAAAGGTTTCATCCGGGGTTACATTCTTAGCTATCTCAGAGATATAGCGAGTAGCTTTTAGTCCGGCCAGACGTACTGCTTCTTCGTGTTCATGCTGGGGCAGTCCCTCTACCTTATCACAGAGGATAACTAGATTGATGGTTTGAGAAAAGGGAGTATAGTCGGCACCAGGACCGGACATGTCAATTATACCTTCCTGAAAACCTACTATTTTGCCTACGGTTAATACGGTCATTCCTTTTAAAACGTTAGTTTTGCCACTCCCCACCATTTCTGCGTTACCAAAAATACCGGGGAAAACCTGGCCTCCCCCTTCTACCTTGACTCGCGGTTCCAAAACATCTTTGACCGGGCATATTCTGACATCATCTCCCGGGCGCGCAATATAGACCTCTATTCTAGCCAGGCGATCGTCTTTAATGTTATCTAACAGTTCTTCTCCATTTACGTAAACTATCCCGCTCTTAAATTCGGTTTTTCCTCCGAATTGAACATCTTTTACCAGGATATTACCCAGTTGAAGCTGCACTTGGTATTCCCCCCTTCTTATTTGATAAATTGTTTGAGCTTGGCCTCAATATCTTCCGGAGCTATTTCCTGCCCGGATATTTCATCTATTTTTTGACCATCTTTATAAAAGAGAATGGCAGGCAGGCCCAATACTTTCTGACCTATAGCCAGGCGCCGGTTACCCGAAGTATCAACCGAACAGAATTTTATCTGACCACGGTACTTACTAGCCAATTCTTCTACATGGGGCATTAGTTCCAAACAACGTTCACATTTGGGTCCCCACCAGTCAACCATTACTACTCCGCTGGCCTGAAGAACTTCATTTTCAAAATTATCTTTGTTTACTTCGATCACATTTTTCACTCCTTATAACGATTTACTGATAGCCTCCAGACTATCGTCATTTATCTCTGCTACTTCCTGTTTTATTTCCCCATTAACAAAAACATGAAGCATGGGCAGCCTATCCAAATTAATATTGTAGCGCCTTCCTACCAGTTCGTTGCGAGTAGCATCGACTTTTACCAGGGAGAAACGATCATTGTTTGCCCGTACGAAACGGTCAACTATCCCTACTTTCTCGGTTCCGGTCATGTCGGTAGGGTTGTAATAGGCAACCAAAACAGGTTTTTGGGCTTTTAAAACCTCTTTTTCCCACAGCTCGGTTTCATGCACATATTTCTCCGCAGCTACTGCCGCTATGGCCCCATCACTGGCCGCAGTTACTACTTGCCGCAGATATTTAACTCTGACATCACCGGCAGCAAAAACACCTTCCACGCTGGTAGCCATTTTCTCATCAGTAATAATGTAACCCTGTGGATTTACCTGGACCTGTTCCGGGAGCACTTCAGTAAGGGGGACAGTACCTATAAATATAAACACTCCATTAACCGGGTAATCACTTTCTTCCCCGGTTTGAATATTTTTCAAGGTTATACTCTCCACCAGTTCTTCACCATTGACACTCTTAACAATAGAATTCCATACCCACTTTAATTTAGGATTTTGCTGAGCTCGTTCAAAAGATACCTGGTTAGCATCAACTTTACCCTCTTCGTGAATTACAATTATGCTTACCAGGTCAGCGAATTTGCTCAGGTATTCAGCTTCTTCAATAGCAGCATCACCGCTACCTACTACTGCCACCTCTAATTCTTCAAACAAGTCGGCATCACAGGTAGCACAATAGCTGACACCTTTACCCCGAAGTTTGCCCTCTCCGGGTACCCTTAACATGCGCGGTTCAGCTCCAAGGGCATATATCAGTGCTTTTCCCAGGTATTCGCCTTTTCTGCCCACCACTTTTTTGGGGGAGGATTGCAAATTCAGGGATACTATGGTGTCCTTAATAAACTCAGCTCCAAAAGAGCTGGCATGGTCGGCCATAGCCTGAGTAAGTCCAGGTCCGGTAGTACCCCGGCCAAACCCCGGATAATTCTCTAAATCCTCTGTGGTTGCTGCCTGACCTCCAGGCCTGCCTTTCTCAATAATGGCAGTCTTCATCCGCGCCCGAGCTCCATACATCCCTGCTGCCAGTCCTGCAGGGCCACCACCTAAAACCAACAAATCGTAAATCTGCTCCATCCTTACACCTGCCTTCTACTTCATGCTTAATGATTGCAGTGCGTTATCCAACAATTCTTTATCAATCATCTGGAAATCCCCGGCTAAATGGTCAAGTTGCCGGGACTGCATTCCGTCCCTGACTCCAGATTCCACTTTTCCCAGGCAATATTCCAGCATATTTAGGGTTACTAAATCGGCTTCCGTTATGGACGTACTTAACACTACCGACCGATAAGGATTGTCTTCAGTTTTAATGCTTCCTGCCAGGGGATGCGACAAAAGACTATGTCCTACAGCTACTTTGTTTAAAACCTGATATAAAACCTGCCGTTGATCCCCCATGACAAAACAGATTTCAGCATTATCAATATTTTTAACTATTGGATTGTTAGTTATTATTAAAACTTGTTGTAAATCTATTGTTAAAATCCTCCAGTAAGCTTTTCTGTAGAAAATTTATGAATTAATTACAGATTAATATACTTTCTTCGCTTAAGACCTGTCAACCTCTATAATTAGATAACTCGTCCCCTTTGTCAAACTGCATCACGGATAAAATGAGTTTTTAGACTGCGATAGATAATAATAGGCATCCTAGCAGTTTGTTTAAGGTCGATTTACCGGTGGTAATCTTAATCAAGATCTGATTGCTTAAAATATTACCGGCTTATCAGTAGCGATAATTATTATGGTGTACGCAAATCGACGTTTCGACGTTTGTACGCGTGGTTGTTGACAACGCCCAAATTCCAGGATATTCTTGGAAGAGAGGTGTGTGTTTTTAGCAAGACAAGCGAGAAAAGAAAAGTGAAACCGAAATGATAAAAATATTTACCGGCGAACAGGGGATGAGGGACGGGTACGTCTATCATCTGAAAGGGACAAAGGGACAGGTCCCTTGTCCCACTAAGGGCATACGCAGTTCCTCGGTCACCCAGGATATTGGTGATTATTTGAATATTAAATTACATATATACACCGAGGCTATAAACCCGGTAATATCAGCAGTTAGTCCGGTAACAATGGAATAGCGATATTTTTTTATACCAACGGAGCCAAAATATACGGTCAAAACAAAAAAAGTGGTATCGGTAGTTCCCTGCATAACTGAAGCCAGACGCCCAATAAGGGAATCAGGGCCATGGGTTTTCATTAATTCGGTAGCCATACCCAGTACTGCACTGCCAGAGAGAGGGCGCATAATAGCCAGAGGTAGCACTTCGGACGGTACCCCCATCCTGCTAGTGAATGGCTCCACCACCTGGCTCAAGGCTTCCATCGCACCCGAAGCCCGGAATACTGATATAGCCACCATCATTCCCACCAAAAAGGGTATGATTTTGACGGCGGTAGTAAATCCTTCCTCAGCACCCTCAACAAAGGCCTCATAAACTGGCACTTTCCTCAAAAAACCAACCAGTGGTATGACCAGTAGAAGAAAAGGAATTGCCCAACGGGAAATGGTATCCAGAAAGGCTAAGCTCATTTAGGGTATCCTCCGCCAGGGACTATAACGGCGAAACCAGTAATCGAGAGTGATAGCTATAGTCATGGCTATAGCTGTGGCAAATATGCAGGGACCCACGATTTCGGTGGGATTAGCGGAAGCAAATGATACCCGTACCCCAATAATAGTAGCAGGTACCAGAGTAATGCATGAGGTATTAAGAGCCAAAAAGGTACACATGGCTTCCGAGGCTTCGTCAGAGTCTTTATTCAGCCGCTGCAATTCTTGCATGGCTTTCATACCAAAGGGGGTGGCAGCATTGCCCAGGCCCAGCATATTGGCGCTAAGGTTCAGTATCACTGCGCCCATAGCGGGATGATCCGGTGGAATTGAAGGGAAGAGGCGTCTAATAAAAGGTTTCATTAACCTTGCTATTCCCTGAACCATACCTGCTTTCTCAGCAATCTTCATTATCCCCAGCCATAGAGCCATAATCCCTATCAGGTCAAAGCAAACTTTTACGGCACCACGAGCGGAACCCAGAGCAGCCTGAGTTACCACTTCGACATTGCCGTTAATGGCAGCCACGATAATACCAGAAGCCAGCAACAATAACCAGATTACGTTTAACATACCTATTCCTCCAGCATTAGCTTTGTAGAATGGTATGTGTACAGGCAAAAAAATAGAACAGCCCCTATCAATGAGCTGTTCGCTAGATTAATATAGACGCGAAACCCGTACTCATAGGTACACTGACGCTCCCTGGTAATGAAGCAGTCAAGACAGTTTAATACAGACTTCTAAAACGTCATAACAAAAAGGCATGCCAGTTTTCCTACTGAAATTTGGGTGTTGTCAACAACCCCGTCCCCTTGTCACCCTCCCCTTACTCCTCGACCGCTGGTTTATTTTTCCCCTTAATATTCTCTAACCTATCGAGTACCTGGGGGATTACGTCTACTACACGTTCAGCCAGTTGATTACCACTTACGGAAATAAGCCGTAAATCATTCATTCTTACTACCAGAAAACCTACTGGTTTCACTGAAACGCCAGCACCGCTGCCTCCTCCAAAAGGCATCATCTGGGCTTTAGCCGAAGTGCATGTCTCATATTCCCCACCACCGGCGGCAAATCCGCAGGCTACCTGGGATATGGGGATAATGACCGTACCATCATTGGTCTCTACGGCATCGCCGACCACGGTGTTAACATCTACCATTTCTTTAATCGCCTGCATAGCAGTTTTCATTAGTCCCTCGATGGGATGGCTTTGCTTTTCTTGCTGTGAATCCATTAAAATACCCCCTGACTATTAAAACAAGAAAGTAAAATGTTATAAGGATAATATGTACTATTCGCATCTTTAATATACAATACAGGCGGCTTACCACCTTCTTCCCATTAAAGTCCGGCTCCACCTGCAAGTTAACATCCTGCAAGCGAATCTTACTGCTTAAAAAACCTACCAAAGTACCTTTTACGGCCCACAAGCCACCACTACCAATAGCCGTATACATAGCATCGTTTAATCCAATACTGCTACTCCAATCCAAACGCTCTATTACCAGGTATCGGACACCAAAGTTAAACAAGGGATAATATGAACCGGTACTAAGATTGCCCTTTGATTGGGTATCCTCCTGGTCTTTTTTCTCCTGGCGTTTTTTCCAGGCATCAGTCAGATAATTTAGGATAGTATTAAAATCGCGTAATGGGTATCTTTTCTGCAGTTCTTTAGAAAAATAAGATGCGTTTATAGTGAGCATAGTATTACCTGGGCTGGTAACTAACTCTACCTTGATATTGACTTTTATGTACAGTAATGATAGTAAAAGCAGGACCAAAATGATTCCTGCAGTAATATAAAAGCCCAGCATATCCAGTCCTTCCTATTTTACCATATTATTCCCGTGCCATTAATCTTTATACTGCCACAAGAACTGGCTTATTTAGAATTGCCGGACTCTTTTGCCTCTTCAATTACCTTCTCTATTTGGCTTATTACCCGGTACATTTCATCATCAACGGATAAATTGATCCGCCCCAGGGTGAAGGTAGGACAATGTAAATTGTAATTTAGTATTTTTTTATTTACATTCTCTAAAATCAGGCGTTGTTCAAAATAAAAATGGGCCTTTTTCTTTTCAAACCGTTCCATAGCTAAACGGTTATGTTTGTCCCGGCAAAAGATACCGGTATAGCGTTTAAAATGCTCCACTTCATCCCAAAATTTACCCATATCAGCGTCTATCTCCTTACCCAATTCAATCCAGTAGGGAGCAAAATCATTATCTTTTAAGATTTTAAACGCCATGCGCATTTCCGGGGGTTCAAAAGGATTTTCCTCCAGGTTAATAGGTTTACCGGCTCCTTCCAGGTTGTCGAAATCACCACGCTGCATAGCCTTTTGAATTTGGCTTTCAACTAAATCTTCAGTACTGCTCATATAGCGCGCCAGTTTACGTGCTTTTTGGGCACCTATTTTAATTTCTTCTTCCAGTGATTTTTCCGCCATTATTCTGTTCCCTCCTCCAACTGGGGCAACTCTTTAATAGTAGTTAATCCAAATAAACGCAGAAATTCAATGGTAGTTTTATATGTAAGTGGGCGACCAATAGTATCCTTGTATCCGGCTTCTTCAATCAGACCTTTTTCCAATAAGGTATTAATCATTTTATCTGACCTTACTCCCCGGATTTTCTCTATCTCAGCCCGGGTCGCCGGCTGGCGGTAAGCAATTATGGCCAGGGTTTCCAGGGCTGAAGAAGATAGACGTCGACGTACCGGCTTTTCCACCCGGGATAGGACGCCGGCATATTCTGGACGAGTACACATCAGGTAGCCGCCTTCCACTGCTACTATTTGTATACCCCGACTATTTTTATTATACTCCAGTAACATATCATCTAAAATTACTTTTAAATCTAATAATGGTACATCCAGCAACTCTACCAGCTCGTCCAGCCCTACCCGCTCCGCGCGTACGAAAAGAATGGCTTCCACACATGCCTTTATTTCATCCTGCATTAACATCAAATCGCCACCCTTAAACGTAGTTTTATCTTATCAAAGGGAGTGCTTTGTAGTGCTTCCACCCGCTGTAAACGAATAAGCTCCAGTAGTGCCAGGAATAGTGCCAGGGCTTCTCTTTTGCTGATAATCCCCAGAAATAAATCTTGAAAAATAATAGTATGGGGCTTTGTTTTTAAGCGAGCTATTATTTCTTCCATTTTATCACCCACATTAACATCCCCCTGGGGCAACTCATAATAATCCTCTTCTTCATTTATGTCCTTAATTACTGCCTGATAAGCTTTTACCAGGGACTTCAAATCTGCTACCCATTCTGCCGGCAGTTCTTTATCCTGCTGTTCTTCCCGGTAATAAATGCGTTCTTCGCTGCCATCATACCTTTCCTCCAGCCAGACAGCAGCCTCCTTAAATCGTTTATAGGCCAATAGTTTTTCTACCAGTTCCTGGCGGGGGTCAATGGTTTCTTCCTCTTCCTGCGTTTCATCTATGTTGCCTGGTAACAAAAGCCGCGATTTAATATTAAGCAGGTAGGAAGCCATGATCAAAAAATCACCCATACGCTCCAGGTCAAAGTCTCCACTGCTCTGCAAATACTCAATATACTGCTCACTGATAACTGCAATAGGAATATCATAAATATCTACCTGGTTTTTCTCCACCAGATAGAGTAGTAAATCCAAGGGTCCATGAAAAGTCTCCAGGTCAACCATATAGGTCATAGAGCTACCTCCATGCTAAACTAAAAGAGTATACCGGTAAATAATGAATATATTAGGGTCACCAGTGGAAATAAAATCCGGGAAAAAGCTCCGGTAATGATTAATAACAGTAAAATTATTGGGCCATAAGCTTCCAGCGAATATATCACCTGAGCTCCGGAATCGGGAAGTAATCCGGCCAAAATTTT
>CAZAZH010000002.1:9269-21216 GCA_964489585.1 uncultured Syntrophomonas sp. | reverse complement strand
CAGCAGGTTCATTACCGGGCCGGCTAGCGATACCAGCATCATTCCAGTTTTAATACCAGTGTTTTTAAAATTTAATGGATTGACCATTACCGGTTTGGCCCAGCCAAAATGAAAAAACAGGAGCATTAAGAATCCCACCCAGTCTATATGAGGCAGGGGGTTAAGAGTTAACCTTCCCTGCAGATAGGCGGTATCATCCCCCAAATGATAAGCCACCCGGCCATGAGCATATTCGTGAAAAGTTAAACCAATTAGTATTGCCGGTAACCATATTACCGCATTAATTAACCATTCCGTCAGCAAATTTCCCTTCCTCCATCCATTTTTCAACCTGCTGGATTTCATCTTCCTTGTTATATATTACTTCATCCAGTTTAAGACGATAAAGCTCATCAAAAATCTCGCGATATACTGGTCCCTCTTTTATGCCCAGTTCTTTTAAATCATGACCATTAATTTCAATCCGGGTTTTTTCCTTAAGGTCAAGGTAATGAACCAGGTTGTCCCAGGCAGTTTCCTCTCGCACCAAAAGGAGCAGGTAAACAATATTTTCTTTACTCCAAGCTCCCAGCAGGTGGTCAACTTCATGAGCTGCCAGGTTATTCTTTTCGGTCAAGTAGCCCGCTACGAACGGTACCCCCCGAGACTCCTTAATAGTTTGAATAGCATAATTGTCAAAAGGATAACGGTCTAATACACCTTTGACCTCATCCTCACTTAACCGGGCTAACAAAACTACAATGTATACCAACCAGGATTTAACATTAACCGGATAGTACCTTTCCTCTAACCAGGTTACCATAATTGATATACGTCTTAGAGTCACCCGGTTAAGATGCTCCAGTTTAACCTCCGGCAGTATATATTTCCACACCCCGATTTCCTTCATGCGATCCAGGGAACTGCTCGGGTCCTTTTCGCTCAGTATCAGGATTAACTCGTGCAAAATACGTTTATAAGAAAGCTTTCCCAGCATACGACGTTCAATAGCATCAATAGCAAAACGAAGGGTATCCGGTTCTATAGTAAAACTATAGCGTTGTTCAAATCGAATAGCTCTCAATATCCGGGTAGGATCTTCTACGAAACTAAGGTTATAGAGAATACGAATAATCCCTTTCTCCAAATCCCGGCGTCCACCAAAATAATCAATCAGATCGCCAAAACGATTCGGATTTAAATATATGGCCAGGGTGTTTACGGTAAAATCACGCCGGTAGAGGTCTTCACGTATAGATGATCTTTCCACCCGGGGCAAGGCGGCAGGAAACTCATAGTATTCCGTACGAGCGGTAGCAACATCAATTTTGGTACCGTCAGGGAGGGTAACCATGGCAGTGCGAAAACGTTCATGAATCCTGGACTTGCCCCCTAATTGTTCGGCCAAACAGGTAGCCAGTTCCTCGCCGTTACCCTCTACCACTAAATCCAGATCAAAGTTAGGTACCTGCAGGAAGAAGTCGCGCACGAACCCGCCCACGCAGTAGACAATGCTTCCCAGATCTTCAGCAATCTGCCCGGCCAATTGCAGAATAGCCAGAATCCTTGAAGGTAATCGTTCCTCCATCATACTGAAACAGTTCAGTTCTTCCCCCCCAAATGAGTACAGCACTTCGTGGTCTTCCGGGTAGTCATCCCCATGTAAAGTCCTCAATACGTCCGTACGGGAAACAATTCCTACCAGGCGGTTATTGCTTATCACCGGCAGGCGTCCAATATCATTATCTACCATGATTTTTTGCAGCTCACCTACTGGAATATCGGGTGAAATAGATAAAATGTTGGTAGTCATAAACCCCTTTATCGGGGCATGCCCCAAATCATGCATATTAGCCTTATCTACATCACGCCGGGATATTACCCCCACCATAATATCTCCTTCTACTACCGGCATCCCGGTATGGCCATAGCGTAGCATTATTCTACCCGCCTCTTCCATCGTAAAATGGGTAGGTATGGTTTTTACCGGTGTAGACATAATATCACGGGCCAGAAGCCCCGGGTGGATATCACCCAGTTGTTGCATAATAATATCTGCCACTTCCTGGGGAGATTTATTTCTAATTATTGCTGAAGCCGCTTTCTCGTGTCCTCTACCTCCCACCACGTGCAGGGTTTCATTAACCCTTACATTAGTAGTACGGCTACGCGCTACCACATTTACCTTACCCTCCATTTTTACCAGTACAAAGATAACATCACTGTTTTCCACTTCAAATAAGCGATAAGTTACGGCATCTAATCCGGGAATGAACTTATCATTTTCAGCAATAGCAACCACTACATCCAGATTGTTAATCCGGTAATGCTGGGCACTATTAAGTAATTCCTGCAGAAGTTGCCTTTGTTCACCCGAAAATGGTTGTTCCATGAAATTTGCCACCACTGACAGGTTTGCACCTCTACCCAGTAAAAATGCAACCGCTATCAGATCTCGAGGAGTTGTAGAAGTAAAGAGTAAACTACCCGTATCTTCATAAATTCCCAGGGTTAGGATAGTAGCATCAAAGGCACTAATACTTATATTTCGAGCCATGATTTCCTCAACTAAAATGGTGGTGGCAGCCCCAACCGCATGAATCTCTTTAATAGTCCCGGATAAGTCATCCTCCGAAACGGGATGGTGATCATATATGTAAAATTCCAGGTTGTCCCGGGCGGCAATCTCCTGTAAATGCCCCAGTCGGTTAATGTTAGCAGTATCAACCAAAATTATTCGTTTTAACTGCTCAAAACTGACTTCTTTAGGTGTTTTTATCATTAAGAGGTCCTTATACAGAGCCATAAATTTTTTTACGTTCTTAGAAAGCGTTCCCGAAAAGACCTTAACTGCTGACGGGTAAAGCTTTCCTGCCGCTACCATAGCAGCCAGGCCATCAAAATCAAGTGCGTTGTGTGAAGTAATTATTTCCAAATCTTTTTCCCCCTAGTAAGTTAAATGAATTATATCACAACACTAGCAGCTATGGTACATAGGGTGACAGGGGACGGTTCCTCTGTCACCTTCTTTTTAGCTTCTTTGTAACGTTTACCGTGTCATGGTTCATTACATCTTTAATAAATTACCATTGCCCAATAGTTAAAATGCCTCATCTTCCTTTCAATCAACTTTTCATACGATTCTGTTTCATCTTATTTATTATTTAAGATATAGTGCTGTCTTGCCCAAAACTTCTTTGCTTTCCATATCATTTAGAAAACGTGCCCAACAGCCGTAATGTATTTTATTATCTAAAAATGCTGGTTATGTATTCAGGTTATCAAACTGCCCATCTGTTGCAAAAACAAACTCGCAGCTATTGTACCCCCAGGTAGCCGTAATGCTGTAGCATCTGCCTGATGTGTAGATATCACTGGTTGATGATGGTGGATTAATGAATTCATAAATACCTTCCTCCCCACTCACAGGAACATCTACTATGGGCAATAGCGATTCATCAGTGCTTTCTGTTAAATAGGCCATTTGTACGGATATTTGGTCAGGTGAAAAAGCGCCAAAATCTAATTTGAATTTCTCCCCCGGTTTTGGTCTATGGAGCCCGGTCAAAAGAGCTGATTCGTTATCCCAAGCTGTCTGGTAAAAAGAAGGTCTATCATACATTTTGCCATCCCAGTATGTTTTAAGTGCTATGTAGTTATCAATTGGTTCATTTGATGCATCGGTTATTATAATTGCTGGTGGCTCTACCGGGCGTTCTCGATTAGCAATCTGGGTGAGACCAGACCCTGAACCGGAGCTTATCGTAAAAGTCTTGATAATATCATCAAACTCTTTTTCCATCATCCGGTATTTTCTGGACAGCTCCGGCCGATTAGGAGGAATCTGCACATCACTGGCATGAGCCCAGCCGAAGTAATAGTTTTCGTTTTCGCCCAGATACTTGAGGCCATACGCATCTTCATGCTGTTTCAGATTCTCTCTAGTAAATTCTTTTTTATCATAGACTTCAATTCGAGCTACCACACCAAAAATCTGGTCGGTAATAGTCTTCTGAATCTCCTTATTCACAAAATAAACTACCTTGTTCTCTTCCTTGATTTCGGCATCCTTGGCAAAATCCTTGGGTAAAGTCAAAGTGAATCCATAGGTATCGTTTTTATAGATAAAATCGTGCTGGTTTTTCCCAACACCTGCACCAAGCACCACAGCAAAAATAATTACCGCACCTAGTATCACTAAGGACATCAATGTAATGAATTTAGACTTTTTGTTATGTGTCATAATAGCCACCAGCCTTTCCTTTAAAGTCGTTTTCTCTTCGCACATAGTCACCTGCAATACCCCAACAGGATATTTGTGCTCAGCTATAACAGATATTAATGTATCACCATAGGCCTGTTTTTCGGCTGCATTCAGGTTCTGGATAACTGCTTCATCACAGGACAATTCACAAGCACGATTGATTTCCTTTTTGACAAAATACATAAGTGGGTTAAACCAATGAACCGATACAGCTATCATGGTCAGCCATTTAACCCCGATATCGAAACGGCTTAGATGGGTAAGCTCATGAAGTAAAATATTCTTGATTTGTTTTTCGTTAAAGTCGATATCAGGAATTATTATCGTAGGTCTTAAAATTCCCATAAGCATCGGGGTAGCTACAAAGCTGTTACGCATAAGCTTAACATCACGTTTTTCCTTTACCAGGGACCTTAATATCCTGTTTTCCTCATCGGTACCCGGATAGTTGGTGTACTTTACCTGTTTTGCAAACTTTATATATCCAGCTAAATTGGTAGCAAATATTATCAACACCCCAAGTAGCCAAAGGTATAAAGCATACTGGTTAAATAAATCGCCAAAATATCTCTGATGGTCAATATCACCGGCATATACTCCGCTACTTAAGTTATCTTGGACATCGGGTAATATGGATGAAAGGCCTGCATTTTCACCTACAGCACCGGTTGGTTTTTCTTCACCTGGAGAGATTATTGTGACTGGCTTTAGATTACTATAAAAAATCTCGTTCATAACGCTTCCTTCAAAGGAAAATGGAAGTACCAGCCTTAGCAATACCACTAACCAAATGTAGTATTGTACGGATTTTGCTAATTTGTGTTTGATGAGTGGTTTTATAGTAAATATTATAATTGCCAGAATGCTGCCCGAGAGGGAAAGAGATAATAACAACTTCATTGTCTCATTCATCGCTATCACCCACCTTAAACAGAGTACGCAATTCCGCAATGTCCCGATCATCAAGCTTGTTGCTATCAAGGAGAGCAGCAACCAGGTTTTTGGCACTGCCAGAGTATAAACGGTCAATTAAATTTTGGGTAGTATATAAATTATATTCGTCCTCGCCAACCAAAGGCATATAATAGAATACCTCTCTCTTGGTTGCAATAACTGCACCCTTTTTGCAAAGCCTGCGCAGTAGCGTTTTGATAGTAGAGCTTTCCCAATCACTTGATTTTTCGAGACTTTTTCTAATCTCAGTAATGGTCAGTTCACATTCAGCAGACCAAAGAACCTTCATTACCTCTAGCTCAGCATCTGTTATTTTTGAAACTAATAACTTCATAATGTCCGCCTCCCTTTAAGCTACATTTGTAACCCATTTAATTAAGTTTACAACTGTAGCTCTTGTTTTGCAATAGGATGTTAATGTGACAGGGTGAGGTTCCGTTGACACCTTCGTTTTTGAAATGATATAAATAGAGAGGGTGGTATTTTATGCCAAGAATGGCAAGAAAAAAGAGTAGCAGCGGTATATACCATATTATGCTCAGGGGTATAAACAAGCAGGATATCTTTCATGAAGCAGAAGATAGAATAAAATTAATCGAGATACTCAATTATTATAGAGATATTTGTGAATATGAGGTTTATGGATATTGCCTGATGAGTAATCATATTCACCTCTTAATTAAAGAAGGCAAAGAGACGATATCACAGGCAATAAAGCGAATTGGTGTAAACTATGCTTATTGGTATAATGCCAAATACGCAAGATGCGGCCATTTATTCCAGGACAGATTTAAAAGCGAAACAGTTGAGGATGACAGATATCTGCTGACTGTATTAAGATACATTCATCAGAACCCGGTAAAAGCGGGAATAGTGGTAGAGGCAGCAAAATACAGGTGGAGTAGTTATTCAGAATATGTTAATCAAAAGGGCATGGTAACGAACATAAATTTTATACTTAGTATATTGAACCCTGATACAAGCAAAGCAGTTAAAATATTTGAAGAATTTATGACAGCGGAAAACGAAGATAATTGTCTGGACGTTGGCGATAAAATGAGAACGCTGTTATCCGATGAGGATACCCGCGTGTTAATTAAACAGCTCACCAAATCGGATAATATACTGATACTCCACCAAATAGATAAAAACGAACGAGATAAAACAATTAAGAATCTTAAAGAGATGGGTTGTTCAGTAAGACAACTGGAGCGGATAACCGGACTGGGTAGGCGAATAATTGAAAAAGCATAAATTAGGTGACAGAGGAACCGTCCCCTGTCACCTTAATCTATCAGGAATCAGGTCATTACGGATTAAGTCTTCGTAGCTTTCTCTCTTTAGAATCAGCTCGGCGGAGCCGTTATTGACTAGTACCATGGCGGGACGGGGCAGGCGATTATAATTACTGGACATGGGATAATTATAAGCACCGGTAGCAAATACCGCTATAATATCCCCGGCAGCTACTATAGGCAAATCTGCATCCCAGATTAGCATATCACCTGATTCGCAGCATTTACCTGCAATAGATATCTTTTCTACTGGATTTTCATTGGCCCGATTGGCAATGATGGCAGTATATTTGGAGCCGTATAAAGCCGGGCGGGGATTATCCCCCATACCTCCATCTACCGCCAGGTATTTTCTTATACCCTTTACTTCTTTAACTGAACCTGCAGTATACAAGGTGACTCCTGCCGGACCAGCAATGGAGCGGCCCGGTTCAACTATTACCATGGGTGTAGTAAGGCCCAATTCTTTAGCTTTGGATTCCACGGTTAGCATTACCGCATTAGCCCAATCTTCAGCGGCCGGGGGTTCATCACCAGGGTAATAATAAATGCCAAAACCCCCGCCCATATCCAGTTCCACTATTTCATAACCACTAGATTTTTTAATTTCAGCTATAAAATCCATCATAATAGAGGTAGCATGTTGAAATGACTGCACGGCAAATATCTGGGAACCTATGTGGCAATGTAAACCGACCAGTCTTACATTTTCTAGACTTATAGCCTCCTTTACCCCATCCATTGCTTGCCCGTCAGGTAAGGTAAAGCCAAACTTGGAATCAATCTGCCCGGTTTTAATGTACTCATGGGTATGGGCTTCAACTCCGGGAGTTATCCTTAACAGGATATCCTGCTTTTTACCCAATTCTTTGCATATCTCATCCAGCAATTTAAGTTCATAGAAATTATCAACTATTATGCGGCCTATCCCAGCTTCTACTGCCATAATGGTTTCTTCACGGCTCTTGTTGTTACCATGAAAATAAATCTTTTCTACGGGAAAACCAGCCTTTATAGCCGTATAAAGCTCTCCTCCGGATACAACATCCAGGCCCAATCCCTCCTGGGCTACGATTTTACATATAGCTGTAGTACAGAGGGTTTTACTGGCATATATAACCATTGATTCGCCCAGCCGGGAAAAAGCCTGCTTAATATTACGACAGTTCTGGCGAAAGCCTTGTTCATCAATAACCCACAGTGGTGTGCCAAAGTCTTTTACCAAATCAACTGTATCGACATTCCCTATTTCCAGATGCCCCTGACTATTAATCCTCATAGTTCCGGTTAAGTACAATGAATCCACTCTCCCTAATTCCAGATAAATCGTGCTTATTTTAACATTTTCTTAAACTCATGGTCAATCATGCCAGGCCGAATATACATAATACAAGTTTGGTAATTAGGCAAAATTGGCTCCGATAACAAACCATGCCTAATTGTCTAGAGTGAGGAGTAAGGAGTCAGGGGTGAGGTCCTTACTTTCCTATCCACTGGAGCGCAGGGGGCGCACCTTACCTTATTCCCTCAATCCATTCGTTTGAGGTGACAGAGGAACCGTCCCCTGTCATCTGAGGAGCTAGGGGTAAGGATGAGAGTGAGGAGTTGGACGTTAGGGGTGAAGAGGTCAAGGCGAGGCGGTAAAACCCTTATACTCATGTATCCAGAGCATGGGGAGTACCTGAGTGAAGGGAACACGTCTTCCTGCACTTAGCATTAACTAATTGCCTTTAAACTAACTGAAGATGGAGCTGAGTACCGGGATATCCCCCTGTCATCCCGCATTGAAAAAGGTGACAGAGGAACCGTCCCCTGTCACCTACGGATTTCATTAATTCTTAGTCTAAACTGGTTTTTGTTCCTCTGGGTTTACCTGTGGGTCAGGTTCAACCTTCTTTTCGGTCTTTTTATCTTTGGAAACCCGACCCTGCTTTTCGCTTTTTAAATTGTTAATTTCCTTTTGCAGTTTCTTATTCATGCTGGTTAATTCTTTTGTATTTTTAGCAATTTTATAGAAACGGAAGCTATCTACCATAAACGTAACCAGTGCTCCGGCACAGGCTGCAATCAAGGCTACCACTGCCAGGGATACATCCGGTGAGGTCCAGTTTAGGAAATGTACCGTGACCATGAAGGTATTCTGAAAAATAAAAACAGCCAGAGCAGCAAAGAATAATAACGCTCCCAGTAAATAAACCTGCATGACCCTCCCCCATTTCTTTACTTAATTCCCTTGATTTTTAAGCACGATTTTTGATGTCATACCATACCGGACTGGCAACAAATATGGAAGAATAACATCCCACAACAAAGCCTATAACCATGGCCAGAATAAAATACCTGATATTCCCGCCACCAAATACTAAAAGCGCAACCAGAGCAAATAACGAGGTTAATACGGTATTAATAGAACGGTTAAGCGACTGGGTAATACTCCGATTAACCAGATTGGCGTAATCTTCCTTACGTTTCATGCGCAGGTTTTCTCTAATACGGTCAAAGATAACTATAGTATCGTTTATCGAATAGCCAACTACGGTTAATATAGCTGCGATAAACGAGGTATTAATTTCCCATTGGAAAAGGGAGAAGAGACCCAGCACAAATAATACGTCATGTATTTCCGAAACAATCGCTGCTACCCCAAAGGTCCACTCAAAGCGAATAGTAATGTATATAAGCATAGCAAAGGCCGCAATGATTACCGCCAGAATTGCCTTGTTAGTCAACTCTTTACCAATAGCTGCGCCTACACTTTCCGCACTGAGGAATTCCACGTTTTTAAATTTCGACTCCAGTGCATCTAATAATTGGCGAGTTTGCTCTTGGTCTAGTTCGGTAGTACGGATTAAAAACTGATTGCCGCTCTTGCTTACATCAGCCCGCTCCATACCAATTTCCTTTAATGCGCTCCTGACCTGTGCAGATCGTACGGAAGAGTCCATCTGTACCTGAACAATAGACCCCCCGGTAAAATCAATACCCAGGTTTAGTCCATTCATAACCAGGGATACTAACCCGGGGATTATAATTAATAGTGATATGATGTAAAATACTTTTCTTCTTTTAATAAAAATATCCATGCTTCTCCCCCCTTACACTCCGTATAATTTCTTGTTCTTCGAGATATTTCCCATCAGTATAAGCAGGTAACGAGTAAAGGTAAGGGCTACCAGCATACTGGCTACAATACCTATGGAAAGCGTAACCGCAAAACCTTTTACCGGTCCGGTTCCCAGGTACATCAGAACCAGGGCACTTACAAGCGTGGTAACATTGGAGTCTAAAATCGTCCAGAAAGCCCTTTTAAACCCGGCATCGATGGCTGCATGCAAGGTTTTACCATAGCGCAGCTCTTCTTTTAATCGCTCATAAATAATAACATTGGCGTCAACCGCCATACCTATAGATAGGGCAAAACCGGCTATGCCCGGGAGAGTCAATACTGCTCCTAACAAAGACATGGCCCCTAAAACCAGTAAGGAATACAAAACCAGCGATATGTCGGCTACCAAGCCAGGCAAACGATAATAACCAAGCATAAAAATTAATATAGCGATTAGTCCGATAATACCCGCCTTTATGCTTCTATCTAGAGAGTCAGCACCTAGAACCGGACCAATAGACCTTTTCTCTATAACCTTTAAACTGACCGGCAGGGCTCCAGAGCGCAGCAAGACCGCTAGATCCTGAGCCTCTTTGGCAGTAAACCCACCAGTTATACGGGCACTGCCATCAGTTATCGGTTCCTGTACGGTAGGAGCTGAAATTATATTCCCATCTATAACGATCTTTATAGGTTTTCCTACATTGGCCCTGGTAGCTTCAGCAAAAAGGCGACTGCCTTCTTTGTCAAAATCGATAAGCACTTCAGCTGTCCCCTGCTCACCCTGGCTCATGCGGGCCTGAGCATCCTTAAGGTGTTTACCGGTTACCATAACCTTATTACTTTCATCCCAAAATTCCAATTCGGCAGTGTTCTTAAGAATATCTACCGCCGCTTCCGGGTCTTCCTCTCCAGCTATCTCAACTACTACCCGGTTTTTTCCCTGGGGATAGAGAGCAGTTTCTTTTACTCCTAGATTATCAACCCGGTCACGCAGTATACCTACTGCCTTTTGAATGGTATCGGGGGTTACTTCCTGACCCTTTTTCTCCTCAGCCTCCAGAACCACCCGCAATCCACCACTTAAATCCAGTCCCAGATTAAGGTTGTTTAAAATGGGCTGGTAAAGAAAATAACTCAGTAATCCTAAAGCGATAACTATTATCGTAACTACCAGAATACTGGGGGTTTTCTCCTGCACCGCCTTTTTCCTCCTTCCAACTACTTCAGCATCTCTATTATAAAAGCTTGGCTCCGTTAATAACCAATTCAAATTCACAGTTCAGAAAATTCGCCGCCCGGCGGCACATCAGCATTCGGCTCAGGAAAATTTCGAAGTATTCCATCACCGGACAGATACTGGTGTCAATAGCCAGTTCCATGGTTATAATTCGATTATCATCATCAATATTTAAAATCGAATATTCCGCAGCGTAATTCACCCGGTCATGAATATCAAAAGTAGCTACATCCAGGTTACGTACCCGGTTTCTATGTACGTGCGACTTGTCCGCCAGTATAAGAGCAGCAGCTACCTGATTAACCGGATGCCCGCTGCCCTCATCATGGTTGCCAATGGCCGCACATATAATTGCCACTTCGCTTATATCCATACCCATACGGCGAAGTATTTCCTGAGCTATTAAGGCTCCACTCTGACTATGTCCATTGCGATTGATTACATTGCCCAGGTCATGCATATAACCTGCAATCCCTGCCAACTCGGCCAGACGCTCATTATAACCTAATTTGAGCATTATTTCCCTACTGAGACGGCTCACCAGAGATAAATGCAGATACCCGTGGTCGGTAAATCCCATTTCCCCCAAATGTTCATTGCCCTTCTCAATAAAAGTTTGCACCAGCGGATTCTTTTTTACCGCTTTTAGGGTTACCATAGAACTTTAATCCTCATTTTTGTAGGCTATAGCCTTTTTTAAAAACTCTATTTCGGTGTCATCGTTAACTTTTACCACTACAGTATCATCCTTGATTTTTGCAACAACACCGTTAATTCCACCTATAGATACTACCTTGTCTCCTTTCTTTAGCTCTTCCAGCAGGGTTTTGTGTCTCTTCTCTTCTTTTTTGCGGGGCATTATCAGGAAAACGTAAAATATTAGTATAAATACCCCTAACCAGATTAGCATTGACATCCAGCTTTGAGCATTAGCTCCCATAGTTTTAATCACTCCTAAACTTTATTAATATTCTCTACCAAAAGGTAGATTCCTCCTGTTAAAACCTGTAGGTGTTTAAGAAATCATGGTAAAAGGTCGAAAATACCCCCTGGTTGATAGCACTCCTTATATTTTCCATCAAATTCACCAGAAAGTAAACATTATGATA
>CAZAZH010000002.1:3784-9169 GCA_964489585.1 uncultured Syntrophomonas sp. | reverse complement strand
GCTGCCTGAGGTCGGGAAATATATTTCCCTGTACAATAGCAAATAGGGTCTGGTCACTGCGATGATGATTCTCCCGGCAGCGCCTGGCCCATAATGAAGTTCGAACTACAGCCTGCTGGGCTTCCTCATAACTGCAGGGATAAGGGGCACATTCATCAAAACACATGGCAATATCAGCACCCAGGTCCTGTTCTATTTGCATGACTTTTTCCGGGGTCAAAAAATGAACGGAGCCATCTATATGAGAATTAAAATACACCCCCTCATCACTAATACGCCTCAGTTTGGCCAGGCTAAAAACCTGAAACCCACCGCTATCAGTTAAAACATTTCTTTTCCAGTTCATGAAACGGTGCAGCCCTCCGGCCCGGGCGATTAATTCTTCCCCCGGGCGCAGGTACAGGTGATAAGTATTGGATAGTATTATTTGCACTCCTATTTCGTATAACTCTTCTGGAGTCAGGGTTTTAACTGTAGCCTGGGTTCCTACCGGCATAAAAACCGGGGTATCAATAACCCCATGCCCGGTCGTTATCCGTCCTAAACGGGCAGCGCTATTACTATCCTGTTTCAAGAGTTCAAAATGAAACATCTATACTTAATTCCATCCTTATTTAGACAATCAACATCGCATCACCGTAGCTGAAAAAACGGTAGTTATTTTCCACTGCATGTTGATAAGCCGCCATAGTAATATCATAACCAGCAAAAGCCGCCACTAACATAATAAGTGACGACCCGGGAAGGTGAAAATTAGTTATTAACTGGTCTATTGCCTTTATTTCATAACCAGGATAGATAAATTTATTAGTTTGACCTTCTCCGGCAGCAAAACCATGCTTAGTATTATAAACTGTTTCCAGGGTCCTTACCACTGTTGTTCCAACTGCAATTATTTTTTTACCTTGCTGTCGGGTCTGGTTGAGTAAAGCTGCTGTTTCTTCACTAACCCGGTAATACTCATGATGCATCTGGTGTTTCCGTATATCACTATTGCTTACGGGTCGAAAAGTTCCCAATCCTACATGTAGTAAAATAGTGGCCAGGTTAACCCCTTTATCCTGGATATGCTGGAGTAACTCCGGGCTAAAATGCAAACCGGCGGTGGGTGCAGCAGCAGACCCTTTTTCCCGGGCGTAGATAGTCTGGTAGTTTTGTTTATCAGATTTTTCCGCCGGGCGGTTAATATAGGGAGGCAGCGGCATTTGACCCATTTGCTCGATAAAAGCCATTTCGTCTACACAGTTTTTAAACTCTAGCAACCTGCCTCCGGCCAAATTCAGCTCGGCCATTATTTCTACCTCTACCCCGTTCTGCCCTTCAAATCGTATCCTGCTACCAGGTTTTAATCGTTTTGCTGGCCGTACCAGGGCTTCCCATTGTTTACCCCGCTGGTTTAATAAAAGTATTTCTACCTTAGCCCCGCTATCTTTATATCCGTAAAGCCGGGCTGGAATTACTCTGGTATCATTCAGCACCAGGGTATCCCCACGCTCCAGATAATCAATAATATCTGAGAATATATGACCCTTAATTAGCCCGGTTTGTCGCTCTAAAACTAATAGACGTGACTGGTCCCGTGGCTCTACCGGGTATTGGGCTATTAATTCAGGTGGCAGGCCAAACTGGTAGCTTTGTAGATTATAAATGGAACTTTCCTGGTTTTTATACATGTTAACGCCTGCCTATCAGGTTGAAAATCAAGGTTAGCAGAAGGCTAATTACCAGGCAGGATACAATGGGAAAGTAGAAGCTAGAGTTTCCTCTTTTAATATAAATATCCCCCGGTATTTTAACACCATACAGCCCCAGCCTGGCCAGAGCATACAGCATAATACCAGCCAGAATGATAAATAAGCCAATCCCTATTAGTATTTTTGCCATAGC
Source organism: uncultured Syntrophomonas sp. (assembly GCA_964489585.1). Lineage (GTDB taxonomy): Bacteria > Bacillota > Syntrophomonadia > Syntrophomonadales > Syntrophomonadaceae > UBA4844. The sequence goes on along the minus strand of CAZAZH010000002.1, from coordinate 7,282 downwards.
TTCCATGTTCATACAAACCCTTGCTTATTATCTTTCTATTTACTAAATACCTTCTTGACCAGGTCGTGAGGAGCATAACGTTCCATCTCACTATAGAGACAACCACAATATTGTTGCCGGTACAGACTCATTGCTTTTGAACTCTCCACTGACTGCTTAAATCCCTCGCGGAAGTCCTGGTATAAAAAGGGCACCCCATATTTTTCGCCCATATCTTCTCCCACTTCCTTGATTAAGTTGTGCTTCTGGTACTTACTAACGAGGAGAGTGGTGCTAAAATAATCAAATTTGCCCTTTTTGGCGATATGGGCAGCTTGTTCCAAACGTAATCGATAGCAAAATAAGCACCGCTGGCTTTCCCGGTAAGAGATGTTTTGAAAATATTCTATGGGGTTATAGTCCTCATCGTAAATTACCTTCAGGTCGGTCTGGCGGGCATATTCCTCTAAAGCCTCCCGACGCTTAGCATACTCGCTATAAGGATGAATATTGGGGTTAAAATAGTAACCCATAACCTCATACCCCTGCTCTCGCAAAGAGGGTACCGGGTAACTGGCACAGGGCCCGCAACAAATATGAAGAAGTACTTTTGACATAAAAATCACCTTACTTTAAAACCTGTAATTTCACCCTCTGCGGATCAGTGGTCTATTTTGTTTCTAACCCATGACGGAACGGCACAGCCCTACACATCATTGTTCCGCGGTTCGCTATCCTCGAAAAGGCTGGTTTCAATATGTTTCTGTACCGGGCAGCCCAGGTGGCGGTAGGCGTGTTCGGTAGCTATCCGGCCCCGGGGGGTTTTTTGAATAAAGCCCAGTTTTAATAAATATGGCTCATAAACATCGGTTAAGGTATCGTTTTCCTCGGATACTGCAGCTGATAGTGTCTCCAGTCCTACCGGGCCACCGCCAAATTTATAAATAATTGCCTCTAGAATCATGCGGTCCATATTATCTAATCCATATTCGTCAATATCCAGCATCTGTAGAGCTCGCCCGGCTACTTCCACGTTAATGGTACCATCCGCTTTGACCAGAGCATAATCACGTACCCTTTTCAGCAGCCGGTTAGCCACCCGGGGGGTTCCCCGCGAACGTTTACCGATAGCCTGGGCACCGGCTTCATCTATAGTCAACCCTAGTATTCCCGCTGCCCTAAGAATAATATTACTTAAATCCTCAACCGAATAAAAATCCAGACGGCAGTTTATGCCGAAACGGTCCCGCAGGGGAGAACTTAACAGTCCCGGTCGGGTAGTTGCTCCGATTAAGGTAAATGGAGGTAAATCTAATCTTAAGGTTCGCGCTGCCGGTCCTTTTCCAATGATAATATCAATGACATAATCCTCCATAGCCGGGTACATAACTTCTTCTACACTGCGATTTAACCGGTGAATTTCATCTATAAAAAGAATTTCCCCGGGTTCCAGATTCGTAAGTATAGCAGCCAGGTCACCCGGACGTTCGATAGCCGGACCGGAGGTCTTGCGGATGGGTTTACCCAGCTCAGCTGCTACAATACTGGCCAGGGTAGTCTTACCCAGACCGGGAGGCCCACTTAACAGCACATGATCCAGGCTTTCGCCCCTCTCCCGAGCCGCAGCAATAAAAATACTTATGTTTTCTTTAACCCGCTCCTGACCTATGTAATCTGCCAGCCTTAAAGGCCGGATAGAAGTATCGGCAATATCGTCCTCTTCCTGCCAATGAGATGATATTATCCTGTCATCCTCCACTTTTAGCATCCCCAATCCCTATCTCTTTAACTGTATGTTACGGGCCTTAAGAACCCTTCGCAAATTTTCTTCTACACTACCGTTTAACTCACCCCTGGCTTGCATCTCTAAAACCAGAGGATAAATCTCGCTGCGACCATAACCGAGCGCTTCCAGGGCTTCTAAAATATCATCCATACCAGTATCATCCTTGCTGGCTATAACTGTAAACTCTTCGCTGCTTATTTTATCTTTTAGCTCAAAAATTAAGCGACTGGCAGTCTTTTTTCCTACACCTGGAATTTTTATGAGCAGCTTTTCGTCCTGACTGGCAATAGCTTGATAAAAACCGAGCGGATCGATAAAATCTAGAACGTTAACTGCTCCTTTTGGCCCTATTCCGGAAACCCCAAGTAACAGCTTGAATAACCTTAAATCTTCCTTTTCCGCAAAACCATACAGTTTAAACTCATTCTCCAGTACCTGTAAATGAGTATATAACAACACTATCTCGCCCCGACCAGCTAATTTTACCATAGCCCGGGGAGGCATAATTATTTCAAAACCTACCCCATTAACATCAACTATTACCGAATCATCATTTTGCTCGACCAGAAAACCTTTAATAAATGAAATCATATGTATCTCTTCCCCTTAGCATATATCACATATATCATACCTGAAAAATTGACTTTCTGGATATAATTTGTGAGGAGCAAGGAGCAGGAGGTGAGGAGCGAGGAGGAAGGGATAAGGATTTGATATATCAAAAGGACCGTCCCCATGATATACGTGGTAGGTCAGGTAGACAAACGGGTCTGACCCTACAACCCCTTACCCCTCAAGCCTTGTCCCTCAAGTCGGTTGGAATGCAGGCCACAAATAGCAATAGCCAGTGCGTCCGCTGCATCATCAGGTCGGGGTATTTCCTTCATACCCAATATCCGTTGCACCATTAATTGTACCTGTCTTTTTTCTGCATTACCGTAACCAACTACAGCCTGTTTAACTTGTAAGGGAGTATATTCCAAGACCGGCAGACCGGCGGCAGCAGAAGTCATAAGAATTACACCCCGACTCTGCGCCACACTAATCACCGTTTTCGAGTTACGATTATAAAAAATTTCCTCTACTGCCACCTTATCAGGTAGATATTCTTGCATTAACTGCTCCAACTGAAGTTTAATCTGGTATAACCGTAAAGGCATAGCCATGCCCGAGTCGGTTTTTATTGTACCGTAAGTTACCATTTTTTCTCTTCCCGCCTGGTAATCCACTACCCCGTAACCGGTAGTAGCCGTTCCCGGATCAATACCTAGAATTCGCATTTTTTACGCCCGCCTTAATAATATCTTCTTACATATTACTTGAAATTACGGTCAACTACTATGCTATAGCGTAAAAAAGCACCTATAAAATGCCTTTGATCTAACTTCGCCACTCTAGCCTGGCCCCTACTTCCTAACTCCCCACTTCTCACTTCCAATCTCCCACCTCTCACCTCTCGAACCCTACAAATACTCATCAAAGTTTTCTAAGGCATCATTTAAAGCGTCTTTATCCTTAAACTCGAATTTACCTGCTTTAATATCTTTCTGAATAGTAGCAGGTAATAAGTCGATACGAATAGCAGTAACCCGTTCCAGTACTTCCTCCTTCTCTACACCTCTATAAACTGCTACCCTACCCTGGTATTCTTTTAATCGGTAGCTTCCTTTATCCTGGGGACAAAATCCGTCTATCTTTTGTTTAATAACCAGGGTATCTCCCTTCCAGTTAAT
>CAZAZH010000002.1:0-3684 GCA_964489585.1 uncultured Syntrophomonas sp. | reverse complement strand
GACAAAATCCGTCTATCTTTTGTTTAATAACCAGGGTATCTCCCTTCCAGTTAATCAGGTACCCCTGGTTCAGGCTATATTTACGTTGTATGGAAATCAGATCTTTTCCAAACAGGTCCTTACTGTGCTCGAATCCAGAAATAACAGTATGTCCGCATTTAGTATATTCTTTTTCATAGATGATTGGGGTGTTAGAAGTTACGGTTTTTTCTTTATGGCTAATCTCCAATACGGGCTTTTTCTCCTTGTTAATATCATGATAAACGCCATTTAATATGAAACCGCATAAAACTCCAGCAATCATCATCATGCTAAGATAGGCCAGAATACGTCCATTTTTCATTTTTTTATCACCTCTTAGTTATTATTTCCAGTAATTTTCTACGATATACCTGGCCAAAAAGGCGATCAATTACCGACAAATTGGTGTATTTGCCAATTTAAGACTTGCATAAAGGCTTCGTTTTTGATTTATAATATTTATGTAATAGTCAAATAAAAGTCAAATAGTTTCTGAATTTTCAAACAATATTTTTAATTGTTCCCAGGTAACAAGCGAAACCGTTAAAAAGTACTTGTAGCTATGGTCTAGATGTTTTAGCAGGAGGCGAAATAGTGATGGAGAAGAAATTGCTGGAGGAATCATTTTTAACTATTGAGCAGATGGGATATGGTATCATCGATCCGGTTTTAGCCCAGTGGGAGGTAGAAGATACCCAAAAAGAAAAAATGGACTTATCCGATCCTAAGATTCATGGACAAAATAGTCCCATTTTATTTGACGATGTATGGCTGGAGGAATACTACGAATATGTTCAACAGATGCTTAAGAAAAATAAAGAACAGGAAAAATGGCGGGATTTAGTTACCACTATAGAGGATTTGGTTAAAACTGAAGGACTATGGGGACTAGATATACCCCTCGACGTCGATGATAGGGCACAAGTCGAAAAGGTCATCAAACAGCGTGTAGAAGAAATAGAGGATTATTCCATCCAAAATGCTTTTAAGGATTATGAAGAATGGCCCGACAAAACTGTAGATATCCTATCCTGGCCGGAACCAGTTAGCCAGGTAAAAAGGGAAGGGGTTGTGGTAGAACTACCCATAAAAATATACAGTCCTCACGGTCGGATAGTATTATCCGGGACTATAACACCTGCATCGGGATATGGCAGCTCCGGTGTAAAGAATTTACTTGACTATATACCAAAAAATATCGATACCCGAAATATAAAAGCCAGTGTAATTAACGGCGAACTACTGTTGGAATTGCCGGGGTAAATAGTGTAGGTAATGAGGGATTAAAAGGGTGACAGGGGAACCGTCCCCTGTCACCTTATTTTATGATAATTGCTCTAGTATATTATCGTCAATGGACATGTTATTGTAGACGTTTTGAACGTCATCATGGTCTTCTAGCAGGTCGATTAGTTTAACAACCCGGGCAGCGGTATCGGCATCATTTATTTCCACGGTGTTTTCCGGAAGCATTATTACGTCGGCATCTTCCAGCTTTATACCCTGCCCCTCTAATCCTTCCTTTACTTCCATAAAAATTTCTGGAGAAGTAATAACCTCATAGATATCATCTTCTTCCCGGACATCATCTGCTCCCAATTCCAGGGCTATTAACATTAATTCATCCTCATCTAACTCCAGGTTTTCTTTACTAAGGGCAATATAACCCGCCCTTCTAAACATCCAGGCAACGCAGCCAGTTTCACCCAAATTGCCATTGGCTTTAGAAAAAAGATGACGTATTTCTGAAGCGGTGCGGTTGCGATTATCGGTAGCTATTTCCAGCATTATGGCTACCCCTCCGGGGGCATAGCCTTCATATACGATTTCCTCGATGGCTTCGCTTTCCATTTCCCCTGTGCCTTTTTTAATGGCCCGGTTAATATTTTCATTGGGCATATTTATAGCTTTGGCCTTTTGAATAGCCAGTTTTAACTTTGAATTTGCCTCCGGATCCCCACCCCCACCGCTTCGCACGGCAATGGTTATTTCTTTGGCAATTTTGGTAAACTCTTTTCCCCTCTTCTCATCCGAGCGGGCTTTTTTATGCTTAATGTTAGCCCATTTTGAATGTCCCGCCATACTATACCTCCTTGTTTCTACCAGATCCCGGGAATCATTTTTTTACTCTGCTCCAGGTATTTCCGGTACTCGTTTCCTAAATGATTAAGTAAAAACTCTTCCTCTATATTAATACGATAAATCACTGCCGGTAAAACTGCAAATAGCATAATCACCAAAGTTCCCCAGGAGCTGAATATAAGAGCAATAGCTATAACGTTAAGCAGGGCACTCAGATACATAGGGTGTCTGATTTTTTGATAAATGCCGGCAGTTATCAAACTATGTTCCTGGTAGATAGCCACCCGGGGGTTATAGTATTTTCCCAGGGTAGTAATAGCGTGATAACGCAAAATAGCATTAATAATAAAAAGTAAGAAACCAAGATAAATAACCCAGGGTTCAAAACTAACCAGTCTGGTTAGATGGTATTCAAGAAAATCAATTAAGGCATAAAATAGCGCTAGGAGGGATGAAAGCTGCAAGTACAAGTAGGAACGGCGGTCATCATCTTCTAATGCCAGAGAATCCGGGTCCTTATAAATAAGCGTCTCAATTATGGACCAACCCAGGAACAGGGCAAAAAAGGCTATAAGTATATAAAAATCAAATCGGGGCAGCTCGCTGTTCCAGGCCAGGTAGCTAATATAGACAAAAATAATAATCGATATTATCATCCGAATAATTACATTTCTTACCCTGGTGTTCATATATCCCTCCAAAAACTATTCCCGTGGCTTCCGTGGGTGTCATCCTGAGCGTAGCGAAGGATCTGATATGATATTTCTGGTGCAAGATCCTTCACTTCGTTCAGGATGACAAGGAAAGTTATTTTCTAATTATAAAACCGCGTAAATCCTTATATAATCCGCACGACCCGACATTCAGTAAATCTTGCCTTAATGTACATGAGTAATATTAGCATTGAATGCCGGGGAGTCCGCGTCTATTTTATGTCTATTTTCGTATTTCCTCCGGAATCCTGGCGATAGGTGGTATCTGCCGTTTATGTTCGCTAATTCTATTTAAATTGGCAATGCGTTCTATTACACCTGGTTCGCCCCGGTTATACTCAATATAATCGTCCAGTTGTTCATAACTTATACCCATTTCTTCTTCATCAGTCTGCCCTGCCCATAAGCCTCCCGATGGGGTCCTATTGATAATTACGGAGGGTATACGCAGGTATTTGGCTAGTTCCAGTACCTCCCTTTTGAGTAGATCGCCCAGTATTTGCAAATCTACTCCACTATCACCATGTTTGGTGCTATAGCCTACGGTAATTTCGCTTTTGTTAGTGGTACCCAGAACTAAATAGCTTCTGGCCTGGGCTGAATAATACATGGTAGTCATTCTCAGACGGGGCTTTAAGTTAGCACGCAGCAGGCGCCTTTTAGAACCGTCAAGCTTTATATAGGACTCCAGTTGAGTTACCATAAGTTGATAAACATTATCAAGTTCTATTACTCGGTAGGTCATATTGAATTTGTCCAATAATAACCGGCTATGAATCAAATCATCAGTACTGCTTTCACAAGGTAATACCAGGGCCATACAATTATCAGGAAAAGCCTTCTGGGCTAAGACTGCTGCAACTGCCGA
>CAZAZH010000001.1:56686-82513 GCA_964489585.1 uncultured Syntrophomonas sp. | reverse complement strand
TAAACTTTTCGGTGTAATTAATCCGCGGACCGATTGCTTTCAGAGTGTTATAAGCCATATTAATCCCCCCATATCACAATAATCCAAGACGCAAATTAACATTTACGGATAATACTATAATTAAATATACCACAAACAGATGGAAATAATGGAAATATTTCGACTTATTGTAAAATATATATGAGTTCGAGAATAGTTGGAAACAGGTCCTTCCTTAAATGTTTGCGTTTTTTGTTAGCACCCTTGCGGCAGATGTCATTAATGAATATCATTAACTAAACCTTTTTAAATCAGGGCCTTAGGAAAAATTCCATGGTAAGGAGGCTTTAATGTCTGCCGAAGAATTATTTCTTACTCGTTATAAGCGCTATCAAAACCTTGAAAAACGGTATGCCAAGAGCTTTGATAGGATAAGCAATCTGCGTTTTTTTATATTCCTGACCGGAGCAGTGCTTACCATACTTTGTTCGTTCCTGGGGACCACGATACAAGCCGTGTCTGTTTTTATTTTCTTCCTGGTAGTATTTCTTGTACTTGTCCATAAGCACTCTAAAGTGGAACAGGAATTAAATACGGTTCGCGCTATGCTGGAAATACAGCGCAGGTATTTGAGCAGAATGAACGGGACCTGGGTTTCATTTGCTGATTGCGGCCTGGAATTCATAGATGGTAACCACCCCTACACCTACGATTTGGACATTTTTGGGCCTAAATCTTTATTTCAATGGATATCAGTGGCTAAAACAGTTCTGGGTAGACATCATCTAAAAACACTCCTGGCCGAACTAGCGAAGGACCTTAATACCATAAAAATGCGCCAAAATGCAGTTAGGGAACTGACTACTAAACTGGAATTCTGCCAAAGACTAGAGTGCCAGGGCTTACTGGTAGATGAAGTATCGCGGGATACAGGGGGATTAATCAGCTATGCCGAAGAATCCAGACCGCTCTCCAAAGGTATACACATCATGCGTTTTTTCCCCCTGGTCACCATTGCGGCCTTTATACTAACTATTTCAGGTTGGGGCCTACCCGTTGAGGTTCCCATAGTACTTCTTACCCTGCAATTGCTATTATATTTTGCCGGATATCAAAAAATAGCATCAGATTTGAGCCGGGTGTATTCATTTCAAAAAAGTTTGGGTGCCTTTAGAAACATGTTCATACTAATTGAATCTGAACAATTTAAAGATGATTACTTATCTACCCTGAAAGCTGAGTTATATAACCAGGCAGAGCCCGCCTCTACTTGTATGAAACGTCTGGAACGAATATCCGATGCCATTGACCTGCGCTATAATCCTTTTTTCTATTTTATTTTTAACCTTTTTCTTTTCTGGGATTTCCACTGTGTGGTTTATTTAGAACGGTGGAAAGCTCAAAACGGTAAGAGGATTAGAGCCTGGTTTGAAACCATTGGGACCTTTGAGGCCTTAACCAGCCTTTCTGTCATATCCCACATACACCCGGAATGGGGTTTCCCCGAACTACAGGATCATGGTATGAGGATTCAAGCGCGAGACTTCGGTCATCCTTTAATTCAGTCGGAAAAATGCGTTCGTAATGATATAGACATTGATAACTATTCTTGCATTATTACCGGTTCTAACATGTCAGGAAAAAGCACCTTCCTGAGAGCTATTGGCATGAACCTGGTCCTGGCCTATGCAGGGACAGCCGTTTGCGCCCGAAAATTCAGGTGTTCTATTATGGATGTATATACATCTATGGTGATAAGAGACGATTTGATTAGCGGTGTTTCTACCTTCTATGCTGAACTGACCAGGATAACCATGATATTAAAGCATGCAGATAAAGGGCAGCCTATGCTTTATTTAATTGATGAGATATTTCGGGGGACAAACTCATTGGACAGGATTGCCGGCACCCAGGTTGTCTTAAGGGAATTGAGCAAGAAGAACGTAATCGGTTTGATTTCTACCCATGATTTCGAACTTTGCGATCTGGAAAAAGACCAGGGATTGAACTTTAGGAATTACCATTTTGAAGAACAATATACACAGGGGAGAATTGAATTTGATTATAAGCTTCGTTCCGGCCGCTGTACCACTTCCAATGCCAGATATTTGATGAACATGGTAGGGATTCATGTTCCAGAATAAACTATATTATACCTGGCCAAAATCCCGATAGAACCCAGGTTCTTATGAATGGTGTCAGGGGGACGGTTCGAAACCCCTGAAAAAGAGCCTCTTTTACGTGTCATTCTGAGCGATAGCGAAGAATCTAATTAGCGTAAACCCCAATACTACGGAATTCCAAAGAGATCCTTCGTCGCCTGCAGCTCTTTAGGATGACATTTATGAATACTTTTTCAGCAGTCTCGGACGGTTCTCTTGATACCCCAATGATAATCTTGGTTTAGCAAAATAAGAACGGTATCCTGCTTTTTGGCCGGATACCGTTTTAATCTTTCTAAAAGTTTTCCCCTTGTTTAATGCCTGGATATTAGGAGCTAACGTGTAGAGGGCATTTTTATCTGTCACCCGGTGCTATGAGTTGCAAAGTCTAGGCCAGGGCGCCCCCATCAACTACGATGGTAGCACCGGTGGTATAAGACGATGCGTCTGATGCCAGGTAGAGGACGGCGCCGCACATCTCCTCGGGCTGTGCAGCTCGGTGAAGCGGTATCTGCGGCAGCAGGATTTTCTCCATTAGTTCCTCGTTCTGCACCATTACTGAAGCGAACTTTGTATCGGTAAGCCCAGGAAGCAGCGCGTTTACCCTGACCTTGGAGGGAGCCAGTTCTTTGGCAAAGGATTTTGTCATGGCAATGACCCCCGCCTTGGTAATTGAGTATACCCCCTGCATCAGCGCGGGCCTTATGCCGTTGATAGACGCGACATTAATGATTGAACCTCCGCCGTGTTTCGTCATCAGCCTGGCTCCGTACTGGCACATAAAAAAAGTACCCTTCAGGTTAACATCCATGGTCTTATCCCACACTTCCTCCGACGCATCGATGACCCCGCCAAAGTAGAAGTTCATTGCAGCGTTATTCACCAGGATATCAAGCCTGCCGTAGGTTGCCTCGACATATTTGAACAAATCTTCTATATCGGACACGACTCCGTTGTGACATGCTCTGGATATTGCTTTGCCGCCTGCAGTGCGAATCTTCTCTTCCACTTCAGGCAGACCCTCCATGGTTTTGTTGGTGATGATCACCTCAGCGCCATGCTCGGCCAGTGCCCTGGCGATGCTCGCGCCAATACCCCTGCTGGCCCCGGTTACCACTGCAATTTTCCCTTTTAAACTAAAATCCACGATCATGTTATCCCCCCCTTTTTATTCTATACCCTTGAGAAACTCTGGCTGCGTGAACGCAGGATTCGGATAATCATAGAATCCCTTCTTAGTCTTCTTACCAAGATGCCCCTTTTCTACGTAACCCCGGATAAACTGGGCATGCTTGCGCAGGTACTTGTCATTGTTTGCCTCCGCCAGGTACTCGGTCACACTGAGCATCGTGTCAAGACCTATGCCGTCCATCAGGGCAAACGGTCCCGCCGGCATGTGCGTGACTCCCATCCATGCTCTGTCAATGTCCTCGATTGAAGCGACGTTTTTTGTCTTCAGTGAAAGCGCAGCGGTGAACAGGGCGCCAAGCATGTAGTTGAACACGTAACCTGAATGCTCCTTCTCCATCATGATCGGAAGCTGACCCGTCTTAAGCGCAAAATCTTTGACCAGCTGTATGGCCTCCTTCGAGGTACCGGGGTGAGGCATGATGTCGACTACATTTGTCACCTTCACGTCGTGAAAATGTAGGGCCAGAAACTTGTCAGGCCTGCCTGTTGCCTCCGCAATCATTGATGGCAGGAAGGTCGAGGTGTTAGTGGTGAATATCGTACGTTTTGGACAGAGCTTGTGGAACAGCGAGAACACCTTCACCTTGAGATCTGGATTTTCCGGGATCGATTCGTTGATGATGTCAGCGTCTTTAGCTGCGAATTCGGGGTCGGTCGTTATTGATATGCGTTTCATGGCTGCATCTGCCTGTTCCTGCGTACATTTTGTCGACAATACAAACCAGCCAAAAAGGTGCTGAATCCTCTCCATTGCTTTTTTCAGGGAGTCTTCATTAATGTCATAGATAACAACGTCATAGCCCGCAAGTGAACATGGAACGCTGATCTGCTGCCCCATTGTACCTGCACCAAGCAGCAATACCCTTCTTACGTCATCGATATTCATACCCGTCCTCCTTGTTATGTTTTTTAAAGATCCGACTTTTCAATGACCTTCTGTGCGGTTGCTTCTAGTGCCTTAATTGGGACCATGAGCATCCCAAACCTCTTATCCTTGGTCTGCCCGTGATAGAACCTGTAGTATATCTGCTGCGCGATGACCGCCAGCCTGAATAGGCCGAAACAGTAATAAAAATCGAATTTGTCTGATTTTACACCCATCAGTTCACCATAAAGCGCAAACTGTTCCTTTCTGGTGAGCATGCCGTCAAGGTGAGTGGGCATCTGGCGGATGGCCTGCATAGAGGGCGGGTCATCTTTCTCCACCCAGTATCCCAGCGAAGAACCCAGGTCCATTAAAGGGTCACCCAGGGTCGCCATCTCCCAGTCGAGAATGCCCATGATTTCAGTGGGGTTGGAGGGGTTAAGAACGGCGTTGTCGAACTTGAAATCGTTATGTATGATCCCCACGATCCCTGACTCGCCCGGCATCTTATCGTGTAGCCACTGCATTATCTTTTCAAAGTCCGGGGCATCCGGTGTCCTGGCGTCTCGGTAGCGGCCGCTCCAGCCCTCTACCTGGCGCCTCACATAGCCCACGGGCTTACCGAAATCCGCCAGGCCTGCCTTGACGTAGTCCACAGAATGCAGCTGGTACTGCACCTTAATCAGGTTCTCACTTAAGGTGCGGGCCTCTTGCGCGTTCAGTTCCATGCCCGGCGGCAGATCCCGGCGCAGAATAATGCCTGGTATGCGTTCCATCACATAAAACGGGCACCCCATTACGGTTTCATCCTCGGTATAGACCAGCGGCTGCGGACAATAGGGGAACAAGGGCTTTAAAGCACTGAGTATTTTATACTCGCGTCCCATGTCATGGGCAGTCTTGGCCTTCTTGCCGAATGGCGGCCTGCGCAGTACCATTTCCCGGTCTCCAACCTTCACGGAATAGGTCAGGTTGGAGAACCCGCTGGGAAACTGCTTAATCTCAATCTTACCTTCCAGACCGGGGATACTGGCTCTTAAAAATTCCAGCACCTTTTGAGCATCAAGTTCCTCCCCGCTCCTTATGGATGTAGCGCGATCAATCAAATCACTCATGTCACACCCCCATAAATTATTTGATCAGCAGAATAGATTCTGCTACATGGATCACAAAGTCTGCATATTCGTCCACTGACACTTTCCTATTTTTGTACTTCCACCTTTTCAGGTACCAGTCCTGGAGCATCGCCTTGATCACGGATGCAACCAGGGTCATGTTTTCATCCCGGAAAACTTGTTCCATAATGCCTTCATTGATGATATCAATAAATATCTTCTCAGTCTGAAGCTCACTCTGTATAGCCCGCTTCTGTTCATCCCTGGGCAGGTTCCTGGCCTCGATATAGGTGAAGTAGAACCAGGTTTGCATAGCCTCAGAGAGATAGATGTGCGACTTGATGGCCAGCCTGAGCTTCTCCTCGGGACTGCTGCCTTTAGCGATCTGATCGGTCAGTACCCGGTTAGCGATTTCCCGGCCCTGGGATAGTATCAGCACCAGCAGTTCCTCCTTGCTGGTAAAATAGGAGTATAGTGCACCGCGGCTTAAGCCCGATGCGGCCGAAAGATCCCTGATGCTCATGGCCTGGAAGCTCTTTTTGCTGCAAATATCCAGAGTCGCCTCGATGATGCGTATCAGGTTATCTATGACTTTTTTCTCCTTCTTAACCTTTATGGAATCACGATTGCGCTCCAGGATCTGGCCTGAAATCTCCTCCTTGGAGATATGCACCATTTTTTTAAATTCGCTGTAAATCATAAACCTAACAACCAATCCTTATTTTTTCTGGGCATATTGTTTGAGTATAGCCCTGGCGACATTCATCTTGTGTACTTCGTCGGCACCGTCATAGATTCGGGCCGCCCGTTCGTGCCGGAAGAAAAACGCCAGTATGGTATCATCGGTCATGCCCAGGCCGCCATGAACCTGCAGTGCCCGGTCAACGATGTTTTGCATTACATTGGCTACATAAAATTTAATCAGGGATATGTCGATCCTGGCTTCCTTCTGCCCCAGGTTGTCAATCATCCAGGCTGCATGCAGGGTCATAAGCCTGGCAGCCCGAATCTCCGCCGCTGAATCCGCCACCATAGCCTGAATAATCTGTTTGGTAGCCAGCGTCTGGCCGTCAGGCGACATGATCCGCTGGTTCACCCGGCGGCACATGAGCTCGAAAGCCCGGTTACAAACGCCGATCCACCTCATGCAGTGGTGAATGCGCCCTGGCCCCAGCCTTTCCTGGGCAATAACAAAACCATAGCCTTCAGGCCCCAGTAAATTGCTCTGGGGGACCCGGCATGATTGGAACAGCACCTCACCATGGCTGAAATAGCCGCTTCCTGCATGCCCCATTACCGGAATATTCCTCACCAGGTTAAAGCCCGGGTTATCAGTGGGAACGATAATCATACTGGCCCGCAGGTGAGGCGGGGCCTCCGGATTAGTTACTGCCATGCATATCGTGAACTGAGCGCCGTCCGCAGCTGTGGTGTACCACTTCTGGCCGTTGATGATATAATCGTCACCGTCCTTTACTGCGGTGGTGTCCATCATGACCGGGTTAGAGCCGGGCATCTCAACCTCGGTCATAGAAAAGCAACTGCGGATCCTGCCCTCCACCAATGGCCGCAGATATTTTTCCTTTTGCTCCTCGGTACCGAATTTGTGAATGATCTCCATGTTGCCCGCGTCAGGTGCCTGGCAGTTAAACACGTAATGCCCCAGCGGGCTCCTGCCCAGAGCCTCGGATACCAGGCCATGCTCAACCAGGTTAAGCCCCATGCCTCCATATTCCTTATCCTGATTAGGTGCCCAGAGCTCCATCTGTTTGACCATCCTGCGTTTCTCTTCGAGCACCGGTTCCAGCAACTTGAAGTCCCCGGTCAGAAAATCGTGCTCCAGGGGAATCAGCTCTTTGTCCACGAATTCGTTGATCATCCCGGTAATGGTTCTCATCCTGTCCGATATTGCAAAATCCATATGCTCCTCCTTATCTGTAGGTAATAAGTTCGCCTGCATTATAACTTTCAAGGTGCGGGTAGCTGTTAAACGTATGCAGAATGAGGCCTGCGCTCCCGAACCTGAATTTTGTGATCGATGTGTTAACCAGTCCCCAGCCCATGCGCATTGAGTCATATGGGGACATGCCAGTGGCGAGATGTACAGCGGCTGATATCACCCCCCCAGAAGAGAAAATCAAGATCCTGCTGCCCTTATCATTTTCAGTGGCGATTTGTTTTAGAGCAGACTCGACCCGCTCGGTAAACTGGTTCCAGCCCTCAATCTCATCCGGGCCTGCATCACCCGTGAGCCACCTGTTAACAGCCCGGTCAAAAAGGAGCTGGAACGATCGTTTATCCGTGAATACTTTCTCAATATGCGGGTGAAGAGAACTGTCCTCCTCCGCCAGAAGCGGAAAATAATGATGTATTATCGATCCAAACGGATATTCGTTGAGTTCCTTAAGCTTTGTAAGAGGCGGGGCCGCGGCAGTGTTGGCCTGCAAATGCGCCAGAACGATGGCCGCCGTATCTACCTGACGGTTCAGCGTTCCGGAGTAGGCCCTGACAAATGATAGACCGGTATGGGATAAATACTGTGCCACCAGCAGGGACTGCTCCTTGCCAAGCTCGGAAAGGATATCGTAATCCCCCCGACCGAAAGAGGCCTGCCCATGACGGATGAAAACTAATTCACTCATAATAACATCTCCTATGAATTCAGAATAGTAACATTTTGTAAAAAAGTCAAGGGAAAAAGGACGGACGTCCGTTTTTTTTCTTGACTTTTTTTCGCGCTGGGAATATTATTTCTATTAACAAATCATATGCAATAAATTGATATAGAATCTAAAAAATATTCTTGGCGAAAACTTGTGCGTTGCCCCGGCATAATGCCAGACTGGCGTACAGGATAAACAGAGGACGAATATGAAAATACTGGTATGTATAAAACAGGTGCCCGATCAGGAATCAAGGCCCACAGTTAATCAGGAAAGAACATGGGCTGGATATGCTGAGAACGCGTCCTATTGGATTAACCGTTATGATGAGCATGCTGTGGAAGAGGCCTTGCGCATACGGGAAATGATTCCCAAAACCGCGATAGACATTGTGTCGCTTGGTCCTGAGCGTGTCAAATCGGCGATCAAACGGTGCATAGAGATGGGGGCCGACCAGGGATTTCACCTTTATTATGACCGCAACGATTACCTTAGCCCCTCGATTAAATCGCATCTTATCGCTGAATTTTGCAAGAACCGGGAATATGACCTGATCCTAACCGGAGTCATGTCAGAAGATATGATGTCCGGCCAGACCGGGCCAATGATTGCCGCCCAGCTTGGTGTTCCCTCGGCTACCTCCGTGATGAAGCTGAAAATTAATGCTGAAAAGCAGAGCATTCAGGTGGAGAGGGAGCTTGATTCCGGCCACAGGTGTTTTATGGAGCTTGTGCTGCCAGCCCTGGTTGCTGTTCAGTCAGGGATTAACCGGCCCCGCTACCCTTCTCTTTCAAATGTTATGCGGGCCAAAAACACCGAGATCATGGAAATTAGGTGGACTGAAGGTCTGCCCGCCTCTAAATACGAAACTGTGGAAAGAATCTCGGAGGTAGGAGCCGACCGTGCCGGTATCAGGTTGGAAGGAACGACTGCCGAAAAGGCTGCGGCACTATGGCAGCTGCTCCACGAAAAATCGCTGATCTAATGGAGGACAGTAATGAACCATTACATAAGCAACAAATCCATCATGGTCATGTGTGAACAAAGCGGAGGCCGGATTCTTCCGGTAACCCATGAGTTGATTTTCTGCGCATCCCTGATTGCGGATCGCTATGATTCCAGGATTACAGCGGTTTTGCCGGGAAATATCGCTGGTGCCGAGTTCATTTCCGGAGCCGATTTGCTGGTTATAAATAGCCCCGGTTTGGCCGAATATACCTGCGAAGGATGGGAAAAAGCAGCCCTCCTGGCTGCCGAGCAGATCATGCCCGACATTATCATCATCGCCCATACCTCAACCGGATACGATTATGCGCCCCGGGTGGCAGCCCTGTTGGAAGGTGGCTGTATAACATCCGTAGCCGGGATCGAATTTACCCCCGACGGCATAAGATATCGCCGAAACGGGTTTTATGGCAAACTTGACCTGCTGTACAAAGCAGGAAAACCACCACTTGTCATTACGGTTCTCCCCGGTGCTTTCCCCGCAGATGATCAGCAGGCGGAACCTGGCACGGTCAGTTATATAGATGCCGCCATCGCTCCGGTTTTTACATCAAATCTACAGTTTATGATCCCAGATGAGTCCAACACCGAGCTTGAACATGCCGAGGTGATCATCGCAGCCGGCAAGGGGATCGGCAAAGCCGAGAACCTCCAGATGATACGTGAAATGGCCTCCTGTTTTAACCGGTCCGCAATCGCAGGATCAAGGGTGGCATGTGATAACGGGTGGATCGAGTATAATGCCCAGGTAGGACTCACCGGCAAAAAGGTTGCACCGCTGCTTTACGTGGCCTGCGGCATTTCCGGTTCCATGCAGCATATCGCCGGCATGAAGGACTCCAAAACAGTGGTATCTATCAACCGCGACCCCGATGCAGCAATATTCCACCACTCGGACATCTGCATAGTGGAAGAACTGGAAAAGTTTATCCCCGAATTTATCCGCGAAACTGAAAAAAATAGAACATGACAGTTTTCAACCTATCTATGGCAAAGCTCCGAAATTTCATTGGCGTTATTTCTCAAATCAGAAAGCTGTCTGTTTAACAGCTCCAATTCTTCAATCATTATTTATGCAATGAGTTATTACGGATACTCCTCCTCGTTTCGGGGGTTTAAAGTGTAAAAATTAAAATCGGAGGATGGGGTTGAAAAAGAAAATAGGTAGCACCTTGATCGGTGCATATATTAAAACTCAATAATTACATATTTATGGAATCACAGCCTTAAGAACAGTTAGGCGAATTATACATATTATACTTATAAACCTGTGAAAAGTGGTGTAATATGTGAAAACCGAAAATGAATGGCGATGGAGAAATCCTTTGCCGCAGGGTAATACTTTACGTTCTGTAGCTTATGGTGATGGGCTTTTTGTGGCGGTGGGCCAGTTCGGAACAGTTATGAATTCTAAGGACGGAAACAACTGGGTACGTGCTACAACTCATAGCATCAGTTACTTTACCGGTGTTTGCTTTGGAAGTGGGCTTTTTGTAGCTGTGGGGGCAGAGGGTAGCATCATAACTTCAACTGATGGCAAGGTATGGGAGGGGCGTAATTCGGGAACTTCAGCCTGGATTGATGCCATTACTTTTGGGGACGAAAAATTCGTAGCTGTTGGTCAGAGTGGGACCATACTGATTTCATCTGATGGAGTTAACTGGACCAGCACATCGGTGGGGCAATACTGGATTAGTGCTGTAGCTTATGGTAATGGAATTTTTGTTGCTATTGCCAGTGACAATAGTGTATTTACATCTAATGATGGTTTGGAATGGGTTAGGCAGGGTCCTCCGAGTTCCAGCCAGCTTAATGCAATTGCTTATGGGGCTGGACTTTTTGTCGCAGTCGGCAGTAATGGGACCATTGTTACATCTATGGATGGCAAGGAGTGGACAAACCGGGAAGCTCCTACCGGAGCTACTCTGGAGGCTGTAACTTTCGGTACAGGTAAGTTTGTGGCTGTAGGACACGGTACCATTAAACCGGGAGTATATGTAACATCACCGGACGGAATCAATTGGGCGGGAGGACCTGATGCTGATTTACAAAATGTATTGGCTTTGGGTGCTAGTAACGGATTATTGGCAGCTGTAGGTAAAGGCGGAATCATTTTGACCTCCGGTGATGGGGAAGCCTGGTCACTACAAACCTCGGGAGATTATCATGACCTCAAGGCGGTTGGCTATGGCAATGGTATCTTTGTCAGCGTCGGGAACGAAGGCAGTATCCTCAGTTCCCTCAATGGTGTTACCTGGAAAAGTAGAGCATCTGGAACTGACCGGGTATTGTTAGGAGTACAATATACTGCTGACCGGTTTATTGTTGTCGGTAATCAGGGTACTCTTTTGAGCTCGAAGGATGGGGTTAAATGGACTCAACAAGAAATCCCGTTTACCAACCGGCTATTTGCGGTTACTTATGCCGAAGGTATTTTTGTTGTAGCAGGGGAAAAAGGCTTGATTCTGACTTCTACTGATGGTGTTAAATGGCAGACGGTCAATACCCCTACGGTAAACGACCTTTTCGGTATCACCTTCGGGAACGGACTTTTTGTGGTCGTCGGAGATTCAGGTACTATACTGACCTCCCCGGATGGAGTAGAATGGACCCAAGAAGTAACTACGGTCCCGGCCAACAGTATTCAAAGCGTTAGCTATGGTCAGGGCCTTTTTGTGGCTGTCGGCAGCCTGGGTCTAATCTTAAATTCCACTGATGGCAAGACCTGGAATGATGCTTCCTTATCCATACCCTTCGGACTACAGTCTGTAATCTTCGTGGAACCTGATTTCCTGGCTGTGGGTAAAGACGGAACTATATTAAATTCCTATGACGGATTCCATTGGATTCCCGAGTACTCCGATACCCAGAATAATTTGTATGGAGTAACTTATAGTGGCTCCTATGTAGCATGTGGTGACTATGGCACCATACTGCAGACCTCCTGATATATAGGGGAAAATATTTGCAGAAGCGAAAGGGCTCTGCTAATTACATTTATATACCTCGCTCCACGATCTCTGGCATCGGCAAATAGCTGTTTTTTCCTAGTGATTCATTCCTACTTGTTCCATTTCGCTCATAGATAGTAACCCAGGAGTCAATTAGTGCGCCATCCATTCCTTTTACTACGATACGTTTATTGCCTGTTGGCAATTCCCTGGTGTTGCGGTATATTACATCAGCCTTTTGGGTTTTTAAAATCTTATGGTGCCATTCCACACGTGGCGCGGCCTGTTTGCTATAAAAAGCAATATAGAGTTTATTATCAATTCCCTGTGCCCAGATGAGAACGGGGTTTGCAGTATTATTTTTGAACTTGAAGTCCTTAGAACCATAGGATACCGTTGCATCCTGTCCATAGGGTACGTAAGGGACGGGCATCCCATGCGCATGCCTTTCAATCACTTCTAGATTGCTGAGAACAGTAATATTATAGAGAGTAGATGCAATTTTACAAACACCACCCCCAATGGTTTTACTAAGTTGGGTACCGATATAAACGGGACCTTCCTTAAACCCTCGGGCTTTTGAGTAGGGCCCAATGGTGGTATTTTGGGAGAATATTTTTCCTGGTTGTACAACTGTTCCTGCTAACAGCCTGGCTGCCAAATGTACATTTTCTTCTTCTCCTGGCATGGGATCGATTAATACAGTGCGAAAAGCAGCCATTTGCTTAAAGGCCTGATTCTTTCGTTGAGCCGCTTTAAAGTTCTGATCATTTTCCCATGGAACTTTATCAACTCGACCAGACTTATTTTTATTACTTGAGGAGTTACTGACACTAGAATTCTTTTGAGAAGATTCTAGTTTATTCGTTTTTGATTTTACTTGCGGAGATTCTAAATTCTTCCGATTTGGTGATTGTGTTCCACAGGATGTTATAAATAAGGAAAAAATGATTAAGAAGGGGATGACCGTTAACAGAATTGACTTTTTACTACACACTTATATTCACCATCCATTTACCCATTAAGCGTTAAAGCCCGCACACTTATTATCCGTAGCTGTAGGTATAAATAAACAGGAATTTCTTGAATAATAAATTTGGGATGGGAAATGGTTTTGGCAGCGGATGGTTGGGACTTGGAAAATATGGCATCAAGAATATGAATAATATTCCTGATGAGTACGTAATGGCATGTGAATTGGTTCTAGATCCAGGTGAAAGTTTTATTGGAGTAGGGTCCTGAGGGGGCAAAGCAAGAGACAGAGCATTTTTCTTACAACAACCATTTATATTGGCGCTTGTTGTATAAAATGCGGCGAATCTGTACCGTATCACCCTTTATCACAAAAAACACCAAATAGTTTTCTACAATCAGATACCGGTATCCTTTCGCTTTCAATGCGATATTTCGTACAAAGGGACACCGTTCCGGCATTTCCACAAGACTACCGATTTTATCTATCAACAGGTCGTAGTATCTAATCGCGGCCTGGGGTGATAGCGTATTCAAATAACTGACAATATCAGTCAAGTCCATTTGGGCAGCAGGATATATCTTAACCTTATACTTGTCCATGTACGCTATTTCTCAACTGTCTTGCATACTCAAAAAAGTCCTCACCCTCTGCACCGTTTGCTATTTCTTCTTCCGCTTCGGCCAGCTTTACATACAGGTTTATGAGGCCTTGCTGGCGCTCATAAGTTTCAACACTCATCACAACCAAATCACCAACACCATTTTTTGTTATAAAAACTGGCTCTTTGGTATTATGGCAAAGCTCCGAAATTTCATTGGCGTTATTTCTCAAATCAGAAATTGGCCTGATGTTGGGCATAATTCCAACTCTCCCTTATATCAATATTTGCATTCATATTTTATCATAATTTTGAGAGCATGGTCAAAAAATAGCACAACCACAGGGAACCGTCAGACTGTGTCCTTATAACTTTTCCCCACTTATGCGCCGGAGTATATCCG
This sequence comes from uncultured Syntrophomonas sp., assembly GCA_964489585.1. Lineage (GTDB taxonomy): Bacteria > Bacillota > Syntrophomonadia > Syntrophomonadales > Syntrophomonadaceae > UBA4844. The sequence goes on along the minus strand of CAZAZH010000001.1, from coordinate 68,605 downwards.
CCAGTCTCTCGTTTCGTATATAACCGCCATCGTTTCCTTGGCTAAAAGCACGTTTGGTCCGGGCATCAAACTCGGTTGGATTAGAGTATTATATTTTTGCGGTGACCTGGTGGATGCCTTTATGAAGATAGGGATTTTGTAGTAGTAGTACCTGAGTAGATTTTGGACCAGAAGATGGTTTAGTCTCTTCACCAACGTAGAGGTTTGATTTCACATTGTCTGCAGCGCTCCAGGTTACGTGCTTAATGGCATATCATAATTATGATAAACTTCCGGGTTTAACTCTTTAGAATTATATTTATGAACTATAAATTCCCGACTACCATTTTTATTAAAAATTATAATATTTGGTCTATGCATACTACCAGTGACCGACCTATTGCCGGCATCCCTTTTTTCCGAGACAAACTCATATTGCTTTCTTCTCTTGGTTCAATAATAAACTCTTTTAAGATTATGATTTTTTTAGATATAATTTTACCAGGTGATTTTGTATGTATTTGAAAAAGATATCACTTCTGAGAGAGAATATAAAATCGTTCGACCATTATCCCTTTTCTATTTCTGCCTCCTTCCAGACAATTGGCCTTTTTAGGATACTACATGATCTTACCAGGAATGGAACAGCACAATTTATTATTGCTACTCATTCCCCCATACTATTGGGTTATCCCAATTCTGTTATTTTAAATTTTGATGACAGAAAAATAAATGAAATAGAATATGAAATGACAGATCATTATCAAATTACTAAATATTTTTTACAGCATAGGGAGAAGGTCATTTCTGAAATTTTAGACTAGCTTTTAACCGTCAACAACCCTTTATATTGGCGCTTGTTGTATAACCCCGGATTATTCGAAGGAGAGGGAAAATTGAATACAAGAATTAAGAATTTAGGTTTTTCTGGAAGAGTGATTCAAGAAGCCGCTTACTATGAAGGTTTATTTTTGGGAAGAGTCATTGCCCAATATAAGGACTTATATAAAGTTGCCACTGAAAATATAGAATTAATTGCAGAAATATCCGGAAAGCTTCGTTATTCTTCCTATGAATTATCCGATTATCCGGCAGTTGGTGATTTCGTGATGATCGACCGGGAGAATGATCTGCACGGCAATGCAATTATCCATCATGTATTGACCCGAAAAAGTGTATTTGTTCGAAGAGCTGCCGGAACATCGCACGATGTTCAAGTAGTAGCTGCAAATATTGATACCGTTTTTATTTGCATGTCCCTGAATAACGATTTTAATTTACGAAGGCTGGAGCGTTATCTTTCGATTGCCTGGGATAGCGGAGCCATACCAGTAATCGTACTTACAAAATTAGATTTATGTTCGAATCTGCCGGCGAGGATTTTGGAAATAGAAAATATTGCTATTGGTGTTGATGTTGTTGTTACCTCCAGTATGACGGAAGATGGATATAAGGCGGTAGTCAAATATATATCACCAGGCCGTACAATAGCTTTTATGGGATCATCTGGTGTAGGGAAATCAACCTTGATTAACCGGCTTCTTGGCGAAGATATGATTGAAACCAGGGACATAAGAAAAGACGACAAAGGGAGACATGCAACAACCAGGCGCGAACTATTTATTATTCCGACAGGTGGTGCAGTTATAGACACCCCGGGTATGCGTGAGCTTGGGGTAGAAAGTGTAAATATAGCAAAAACGTTCATCGATATAGATGAGCTTGCTGAAAGTTGCAGGTTTACGGACTGTCAGCACGAGAATGAACCGGGCTGTGCGGTCAAAAGAGCGATTGAAAACGGGGTAATTACTGAAGAACGTCTAACTAGTTATAGAAAGCTAAAAAAAGAGGCGAAGTATGAGGGCCTAAACTCTAAACAAATTGAAAAAGAGAAAATAAATGAAATGTTTTCAGAATTCGGCGGGATAAAGAATGCTAGAGATTATATAAAATCAAAGAATAAAAATAGGTAACATGCACTTGGCGGCATATCATAATTATGATAAACTTGTGATAATAACCAAGGAGGTGAGTACTATGGCGCAAATCAGACCGATTTCTGATCTCCGCAATAATTTTACCGAAATTTCCCGTATCGTTCATGAGGAGGGCGAGCCAGTTTTTCTGACCAAGCACGGCTATGGCGATATGGTTGTCATGAGCATTGAGCAGTTCGAAGCGTTGAGAAAGGAGCGCCGAATTGATATCGCTTTGCAGGAAGCCCAGAAGGAAGCTTTGGAGAATCCAACCCGCTATAACTTCGATGAGGTTTCCTCTAACCTCCGCAAGAAGTTGATTGCAAAGGTGGATGGAACCGATGCGTAAAATTGTCATGCTCCCTCGCGCCGTACAGGATTTGGAGGATGTGATCGATTACCTTTCACAATTTCACACAAACACTGCGATAAAACAGTATGACCGCATTGTCTCTAAAATACAAGAACTATCTCGTTTTCCCGAGATGTACGAGGAATACGGAGCCGGTCATTACCGCTTTGCCTATCGCAGAATGGTAGTGGATGACTACTTGGTATTCTATGCAGTATTGGACGACGCTATAGAAATCCACCGTATTCTAAACGGAAAAAGGGACATCGGAAGATACTTGGAGTAAGTTAAATGCCGTATGAATCAGAATTGATTTTACGGCATTTTTGTATAATACTTAAAGAACGCTTGTAGATATGGAGGCATCGATAGTGAAGGATAGGTTGTTTCGAGATATATTACCGCAGGTGTCCAAACCGGCTCGTTATATCGGTGGGGAAGTTAATATGATAAAAAAGGATTGGGAAGAGGCTCAGGCTAAAATGGTTTTTGCTTTTCCTGATGTCTATGAAGTAGGGATGTCTCATATTGGGGGAAAGATTCTTTATGGTCTGGTTAACGAGAAGAGCAGTCACCTGATGGAGCGCTCTTTTGCTCCCTGGCCTGACCTGGAAGAGGTTATGCGGCGGGAGAACATACCCCTTTATAGCCTGGAGTCATTTCGCCCGCTGGGGGATTTTGATGTAGTCGGGTTTTCCCTGCAATATGAATTATCTATTACCAATGTACTCAATATGCTGGACCTGTCCGGAATACCCCTGTGGTCGAAGGACCGCCACAACGATTGCCCGCTGGTAATTGCCGGAGGACCGGTAGTCTTTAATCCGGAACCATTTGCCGAATTCTTTGATGCTTTCCTTATCGGTGATGGTGAAGAGGTAACCCTGGAGTTTCTGGATTGTGTATATAAGAACCGGGAAATGGAAAGGAATGAATTGCTCCTAAAACTGGCTCAGATAGAAGGGGTCTATGTTCCTGCCCTTTATCAGGTAGAATACAAAGATGATGGTACTCTAAAGAAGATGTACCCTGCGGTCAAAGAGGCACCGGCCAAAGTGCGGCGGCGGGTGATAGAGGATTTGGACCAGGCCTATTACCCGGATAAACCAATTGTACCTTATATGGATATTGTCCATGACCGTGCGGTATTGGAAGTTATGCGGGGTTGCCAGCGCAGTTGTCGTTTCTGTCATGCCGGTATGGTCTACCGCCCGGTACGGGAGCGCAGTGTCGATACCCTTAAGAAACAGGCGGCAGCACAATTGGCCAGTACCGGTTATGAGGAAATATCGCTGGCATCTTTAAGTACCCTGGACTACTCCGGGGTAAGCCCGTTGGTAAAGGATCTGGTTAAGGAGTATGGACCTCAGGGTACCGGAGTATCCCTGCCCTCACTGCGGGTGGATGCTTTTTCCATTGACCTGGCCAATGAGGTGCAAAAGGTACGTAAAACTACTTTGACCCTGGCACCGGAGGCTGGTACCCAGCGTTTGCGGGATGTTATAAACAAAAATGTAAGTGATGAACAATTGTTTAATGCGGTGGAAGCCGCCTTTAAATCAGGATGGAATTCCCTTAAACTTTACTTTATGATTGGCCTGCCGGGTGAGACCGACGCTGACCTGGACGGGACTATAGAGCTAATTAGAAAGGTTAAGGCTATTGGTGACCGTTACTCCCGGCGCCCGGTAGAAATCCGAGCCAGTCTGGCCTCTTTTGTACCCAAAGCTCATACCCCTTTTCAGTGGCGGGCACAGAATAGTATTGAGGAACTGGATAAGAAACGCCGCTATATGATGAGGGAAAGACAGCGCCGGATTAAGCTTAGTTTCCATGATAGTGAAACCAGTTACCTGGAGGGGGTTATTGCCCGGGGTGACCGCCGCCTGGCAGCAGCCATTTATAAGGCCTGGGAAAAGGGCTGTAAATTCGATGGCTGGTCGGAGTATTTCCACTTCGACCGCTGGATGGAGGCTCTGCGGGATTGTAATATTGACCCGGACTTTTATAATCTCCGCCAGCGTGACTACGAGGAAGTATTCCCCTGGGATTTTATCGAAACCGGGATTGACCGAAAGTATCTAATTGAAGAGGATGAAAGGGCAGAGAAGGGGATAAGTACCTCTGACTGCCGCCAGGAAGGGTGCCGGGACTGCGGGGTTTGCATGGCTCTGGGGGTCGACCTTCAGATTAAGGAGGGTTATGGCGATGCGCTTGAGAGCTGAGTATAGTGTGGGGTCAGACCTGCGGTTTTTATCCAACCTGGATATGATGAAGCTTATGGCCCGGGCCTTACGCCGAGCCGAGATACCTTTTGCTCTGAGTGAAGGTTTTAATCCTCATATACGCCTTTCCCTGGGAACAGTATTACCGGTAGGCCTGTGGAGTAAATGCGAGTACTTTGATTTGGAACTGGAGCAGGAAATAAGCTGCAGTGAATTTATTGAGAAATTGAACCTCTGCTTACCTCCAGATGTTAAAATTACGGCCTGTATAGAAATTGATACCGCTCCTGCTCTTATGAAAAGTATAAATTGTTCCTGCTATTCTTTTATTATTAATACTCCGTTGGATGTAGCGGAACAATGGAGAGACACAATTCTGAAAAAAGACGAATTAGTAGTAAAAAGCCGGGGCAAAAAAAAGGACCTGGATAAGAACTTGCGTCCAGGAATTTTTAAAATTGAAGTGAATAGGTGGCAGAATTTTGCTATTATTGATATATGGGGAAGTGTTGGAGAACCTGTTAATGTGAGGTATGATGAATTAATGGAGTTATTGGTATTAACCGGTATTGATAAAGAAGATATACTGGATGTATACCGCAGCGGTAATTATATCAGAGTAAAAGACAACTTTTTTACTCCACTGGAAAAGGTGAAGTAACTTGGAGCGGGAAATTATTGCAGAAATATATCCCTGGGAATCACGGGTAGCTATTGTAGAAGATGGCAGATTAGTCGAGGTTTTCTGGGCGGATCAGGACGAAAATGTAGGTAATATATATAAGGGCAAGGTGAAAGATATATTACCGGGGCTTTCCTGTGCTTTTGTTGATATAGGACTGAGTAAGAATGCTTTTTTGTATGCCGGTGATGTCATGTTTCCAGGAGTTAAAAGGAGCAGTAACGGTCTGGATTTGTTAAAGAGCGGCCAGGATATCATGGTTCAGGTAAAAAAGGAAGCCTTTTCTGAAAAGGGAGCACGGGTAACCGGGAACTTAACTATTCCCGGTCATTTTATTGTGCTTTTACCCTGCCAGAATGAAGTATCCATATCCCGTAAACTGACGGATGATGAGCGCCGCGAGCACCTGCGCCGTCTGCTGGAAAAACATAAACCGGTAGAGATGGGGATAATTCTGCGCACCGCTTGCCAGGAAGCCGAGGATGATGAAATCCTGGATGAACTGCAGGAACTCCTACAGGTTTGGGAGGAAATAAACCAACGTTATGAGCGTATGCGTGCTCCCAGTCTGATTTATGAAGATATTGATGTGTTGGAAAGAACTTTACGAGATTACCTGGATGGTGATATTCGTCGGGTGGTTATTAATAATGAAAAACTAAAAGAAAAGATCACAAATTATATGAATAAAAAGAAATTTAACTTTAATTTCATTGTGCAGTATGAGGAGGGGGATTTGTTCGAGAAATACGGACTGGAAAAAGATGTCCGTCGCACCCTGCGCCGCAAAGTATGGCTGCGTAATGGTGGTTATTTAATAATTGATGAGACCGAAGCCATGACTGTAATTGATGTTAATAGCGGCAAATATACCGGTAAAGATAATTTTGAAGAAACGGTTTTTAAGCTTAATTTGGAAGCAGCGGTGGAGATTCCCCGGCAGTTGAGATTGCGAAGTTTAGGGGGGATTATTCTAATAGATTTTATTGATATGAAAAAGAAAGAAAACGTAGATAACATAATTACCGTTTTAAAGAAGGAACTGGCCAAGGATAAAGCTCATACCCGCATTATAGGTATGACGGGATTAGGTTTTCTGGAAATGACTCGTAAGAAATCACGTTACGGGGTATCTGAATTTTTTACTGACGAATGTGCCAATTGCAATGGGCGGGGACGGATGATAAATCTTTTTGCCCTTTCCTGTGAAGTGAAAAGGAAGTTGGCCAACATGGGCTATACGGAAAATGAGGAGATAATCTGCGAGGCCAACCCGCGATTGCTGGAGTTTATACATAATGACGAGAAAAATATGGCTTACATAGAAAAGCGTACCCAAAAAAAGGTAAAACTGTTGGCCAACCCTGATCTGGCCCTGGTTGATTATAAGATTTATATGGAGTAAATTCCGAGGGCTCCGTATCTAATTTTCTTGACTTAGTCCCTTATTTATGTTATTTTCTAGTTTGGGTTGCATGTTTTGCAACCGCCCGGTTCGGGCTCCTAAATGGCTTACAGCCTGCCTTGTTACCGGCGAGTCTGAAAATATGGAGGTGCCTTATAGGATGTATGCATTAATTGAAAGCGGCGGCAAGCAGTACAAAGTTAGCGAAGGTACAGTGCTTAAAGTGGAGAAACTGGAAGCCGCAGCCGGGGACCGTTTGAGTATTGATAAAGTACTCATGGTTAATGACGAGAATGGTAATGTTAAGGTGGGCAACCCACTGGTGAGCAACGCCCGGGTTGAAGTTGAGGTTATGGAACAGGGCAGAGACAAGAAGGTTGTAGTTTTCAAGTATAAGAGGAGAAAGAACTACCGGAAAAAACAGGGCCACCGGCAGCCCTTTACCAGAATAAAAGTATTAAAGATTGAAGCTTAATGATTGAAGTAAGGATAAACTACCAGGGCAATGATATAGTATCTTTTCAAGTCAAAGGCCATGCTGGTTTTGCCCCTGATGGGCAGGATATATACTGTGCCGGAGTATCGGCAGTAGCTCAGACCACTCTGTTGGGACTAAGTATAAACTTAAGTGTACAACCTGAATATCAGGTGGAAGAGGGATGGCTGCAGTGCCGCCTTCCGACTGGATTAGACCAGGAAGATAACGAAAAAGCCCAGATTATACTTTCTACCATGGAAGCAGGAATGCTGGCCATGCAAGAAGCCTATTGTAATTTTATAAAACTGGAAGTAAGGAGGTCTTAAAATGTTTAAATTTGATTTACAATTATTTGCCCATAAAAAGGGTGTTGGTAGTTCTAAAAACGGAAGAGATAGCAAGGCCAAAAGGTTAGGAGTTAAGAGATATGATGGCCAGGTAGTTAGTGCCGGAAATATCCTGGTAAGACAGCGGGGCACCAAAATCCACCCCGGTAATAATGTTATGATCGGCGGCGACGATACTTTGTTTGCCGTAATCGATGGAACTGTTAAATACGAAAGAAAAGGTAGAGATAAAAAGCAGGTCAGCGTATATCCAGTGGACAGTGTTAGCATGTAGTCTAAAACTAGAGTAAAAAGTAGAGTAGGGGAAAGCAGTGCTTTCCCCTAATTTTTTAGATATGGCGATGATAAAACAGTATCCCTGGAGCTTTTCCGGGTTTTTTGCTATTATTAGGTAATGCAGGGGGTAAGTTGATGGATTCAGAACAAATGGTAGCTGTTTTAAGAAGGTTAAGACATGATTTTGGTAATTATCTTCAGGTAATTCTAGGCTATATTGACCTTAATCGACCTGAAAAGGCTAAAAGCTACATACTGGATATAGTGGAAGAGATGTCAGCACAGCGGAATATCTTTGAAAACCTGGGTGCAGAAGCCGCCTTGTATTTTTATCAGCAACTGCTGATGGCGCGAGATTTGGGCATAATATTAAAGTATAAAGAGTTGTCGATTCCATCTTGGACGATATTAAAAGAGAAAAACCAACCTATTAACGCTCTGACATCTTTATTGTCGGAGCTTAATGGTATGAACGATGATATAATTATAAACCTATCTTTTTCTGAGCTTGAGGCAGGGGTTACGATGTTATTCGAATGGGAGCAACCCCGAGCTGGAATGCGTAAGGTAATTGTCTAAGGAGTTGAAACAATGTTTGTTGACCATGCCAGGGTTTACGTGCGCGGCGGAGACGGTGGAAACGGTATTGTAGCATTTCGCCGGGAAAAATATGTACCCATGGGAGGCCCTGCCGGAGGTGACGGGGGCAGAGGTGGTAGTGTCATATTTGTAGCTGATGAAGGCCTCAGTACGCTAATGGACTTTAAGTACCGCCGGCATTTCAAGGCTATGCGCGGTACCCATGGACAGGGGAAAAACATGCACGGTGCCGGGGGCGAGGATCTAACGGTAAAGGTACCAGTGGGAACAGTAATTCGCGATGATGATACGGGTGAGGTTATTGCTGACCTGACCAGGAACGGACAGGAAGTGGTAGTAGCCCGAGGAGGTCGCGGAGGTCGGGGAAATGCCCGTTTTGCTACTTCTGTAAATAAAGCGCCTTCGTTATCCGAAAACGGCGAACCTGGTCAGGAAAGATGGGTCAAGCTGGAATTAAAACTTTTGGCTGATGTAGGTTTAGTAGGTTTTCCCAATGCTGGTAAATCAACATTAATTTCGCGTTTGTCTGCAGCCCGGCCTAAAATAGCTGATTATCCCTTTACTACCCTGGTACCCAACCTGGGCGTGGTAATGACCAGGAGTAAAGAATCATTTGTGGTAGCTGATATACCGGGTTTAATCGAAGGTGCCCACCGGGGCTCAGGGCTGGGTCATGAATTCCTGCGCCATATAGAAAGAACCCGGGTCTTGCTCTTTGTACTGGATACGGCTCAGACCGAAGGACGGGATGTACTAGAGGATTATCAGGTATTACGCCGAGAACTAGAAATGTACCGACCTGACTTAATGGAAAGGCCTTTTTTAATTGTAGCTAATAAAATGGATATCCCTGAGGCTCAAGAAAACTATGAACGACTGCGGGCAGAATTTGGCCAACTGGTACATGCTGTTTCCGCTGTTACCGGTTTGGGGGTTGATATTCTAGTAGAAGAGACCTTTCGCCTCTTGCAATCCGTACCTCGGGATATTGTGATAAGTGGGGAAGAACCGGTAATGCGGCGCTTTGAGGAAGAAGAAACATTTAGAATTGAAAGAGTAAATGGTGTTTTTGAAGTCAGCGGTAAAAGAATTGAAAAACTCCTGGCTATGACTAATTTTAATACTGATGAAGGATTGCGGAGGTTTCAAATGATAGTTGAGAAGATGGGTCTGGAGGAAGCTCTGCGCAGACAGGGGATTAAACCGGGAGATACGGTGAAAATCAGTGACTTTGAGTTTGAGTATAGTGAATAAATCCTGGGAGGGGTAAGAATTGAACAGGCGTAAGAATTTAAAGGCCTGTCGCCGGGTAGTAATTAAAATAGGTACCAGTACTCTGACGTATAGTAATGGACAACTTAATTTACAGAGGATTGAACGCCTGGTCAGAGAATTGGCTGATTTACATAATCGGGGGATGGAGGTTTTACTGGTAAGCTCCGGGGCGATAGGAGTAGGGGCAACTCGTATGGGGTACAAGAAGATTCCCCGTACTATGCCGGAAAAACAGGCCCTGGCAGCTATAGGTCAGGGGGCCCTGGTACAACTCTACGAAAAACTTTTCTCCGAATATAATAAAACCGTGGCCCAGGTGCTGTTAACCCGGGGAGACCTGGATGAGCGTCTTCGCTACCTGAACGCCACCAATGCTCTCCTGGCTATATTAGATCTGGGAGTAATTCCTATCATTAATGAAAATGATACCGTGGTGGTAGAGGAAATAAAGTTTGGTGATAATGATACTTTGTCCGCCCTGGTGGCCAGTATTGTTGCTGCTGACTTGCTGATAATTTTATCAGATGTTAATGGCCTGTATGATTCCGATCCCCGGGTAAACAAGGATGCTCGACTCCAGGCCGAGGTTGATGAAATTACCCCGATGATGGAGGAAAACTCCAAAAATCGGGGCAGCAGCTTTGCGAGTGGAGGCATGCTGACTAAACTGAAAGCAGCTCGTATATGTATGGCAGCGGGGATACCTATGGTTATTGCTAATGGTGACAACGAAAATGTTATTCGTCAGATTATGGATGGTAAGGAGATAGGAACCCTGTTTATACCCCGGGAGGAAAAAATGCAGGCTAGGAAAAAGTGGATAGCTTTTGGTACTTTACCCCAGGGGCAGGTGCTGGTAGATGCCGGTGCCGAGGTTGCTTTATTAAAGAAGGGTAAAAGCCTATTGCCTTCGGGTGTTATTGCGGTTGAAGGGGATTTTGACCGGGGCACGGTGGTTGCTGTAGCCAATGTTGATGATAAACGGGAAATCGCCCGTGGTATGGTTAATTACAGCTCCGATGAAATTAGATTGATTGCCGGCAAAAAAAGTTCGGAGATTGAAAGAATCTTGCAGGGTAAGGACTACGACGAAGTAATCCACCGTAATAATTTGTGGGTGGAACATCAGTAGAAAAGGAGAGAGGTATGGATAATAATTTGCAGGCATTGATGCTGGAGCAGGGGAGGAAGGCTCGGGTAGCGGCGCGATATCTGGCTACCGCATCTACTACTATTAAAAATGATGCCCTGATGGCTATGGCCGATACTCTGGAAGCAAACATTCCCGAGCTTTTAGAAGCTAATCAGGTGGATTTAGAAAACGGTCGGAAACAGGGACTAACTTCAGCCCTATTGGAACGTTTGACCCTGGATGACTCAAGGGTTAAGGATATGGCTCAGGGCTTAAGGGAAATAGCAGCCTTGCCTGATCCGGTGGGGGAAGTGCTGGCAATGTGGCGTCGACCTAATGGTCTAGAGGTAGGACGCATTCGTACCCCTATAGGTGTTGTCGGAATAATTTATGAATCACGTCCCAATGTAACTGCCGATGCTGCCGGGCTTTGCCTGAAGGCCGGGAATACCATACTTTTAAGGGGCGGGGAAGAAGCCCTTAATTCCAACCGGGTGATTGCCCGCCTTATCGCCGATGCAACGGTTAAATGTGGTATACCGGAAGGAGCTATACAACTAATTGATAGCGAAGATAGGGAAGCGGCAGTTTTTATGATGAAGATGAACGACTACCTGGATGTCTTAATTCCCCGCGGGGGTAAAGGATTAAAACAGGCGGTAATGAATAATGCTACTGTACCTTATATCATGACCGGTATGGGCAATTGCCATGTTTATATAGATGAATATGCCGATCTTAATAAAGCCCGCCCTATTGTTTTTAATGCCAAGGTACAGCGGCCTTCGGTATGCAATGCCGCTGAAACCCTGCTGGTTCACGATGCGGTGGCGCAGGCTTTTCTTCCTCCAATGATTAAGCAACTGGAAGAGGCCGGGGTAGAAATACGGGCTTGTGAACGCAGCCGTAAGATAGTTGGTCACGTAAAGCCTGCTGTTTCGGAGGATTGGGATACAGAGTATCTGGATCTGATTCTGGCAGTGAAAATAGTAGATAGTGTGGAAGAGGCTATAGAGCATATTAATACCCATGGTACCGGCCATAGTGAGGCCATAGTCAGCCAGGACTACAGTAATGTAAGGCGTTTCATGGCAGCGGTAGATGCAGCCGCAGTTTATTCTAATGCTTCTACCCGTTTTACTGATGGCAATGTTTTTGGCTTTGGTGCAGAAATGGGGATTAGCACCCAGAA
>CAZAZH010000001.1:52503-56586 GCA_964489585.1 uncultured Syntrophomonas sp. | reverse complement strand
GGGAAGAAACGATTGCAGAAATGAGGGACACTTACTTGGCTGACCCCTCACTCCTCACCCCTCACGCCTTACTCATAACAAGGGAGAGAAGAATTTGTTGGAGAATATGCTGGCCTTTTTTGAAGCTTATGGATTATGGGGATTGTTGGTATTGGCATTTGCCGAATCATCCTTTTTTCCTATTCCACCAGACTTATTACTTATCCCGCTTTGCCTATCCAGCCCGGCAAATGCTCTTATCTATGCATTACTGTGTACTTTGGCTTCGGTTGCCGGAGGTTATCTGGGTTATATGTTAGGTAAGTTAATCGGGCATCCTTTGCTTTACCGCTTTGCTTCACCCCAGGCTGTGGGAAAGGTAGAATCAATGTTTACTCGTTACGGGGCCTGGGCCATGTTTTTGGCCGGACTTACTCCTATCCCCTATAAAGTATTTACCATTTCGGCCGGCATTTTTACCATGAGTATTCCTCCATTTCTGTTAGCTTCTTTATTAGGACGGGGACTGCGTTTTTTTACTGAAGCCATACTTATAATGACCATTGGCGAACATGCAGTGACCTTTATTAGTAATAATTTTGAATGGCTTACTACACTTATGGCAGTCCTGGTTATAGCTGGCTATGTCATTTACGTGCGACGGAAATCCCTGGGGCAAATGTTAAGCAGATGGGGTACGGCAGTTCGTGCGGTATTACGCAAATCAGCATAATATAAAAGCCCCGCTATCCAGATGATAACGGGGCCTTCAGTAGTAACCTATTCTATTACTTCCAGTTGGTATGAAGCCAGTTTATCCAGGTTTTCCTGGCTTAAAGCATAATCGCGCTCCAGTAATTCCCGTTTGACCGCAGCACCACATAGTTCTGAGGAGAGATAGCGCAGGCCATTATCATTAACGATAGTGACAATGCAATTTAATTCCGGGTATTTTTGGGCTAATTTACGGGCTGCACCAATATTGCAACCGGAGGAGGTACCACAGAAAATACCTTCTTTTCGGGCCACTTCCCGGGCAGTTTCCATAGATTCATCTGAGCTTACCAATATAATGCCATCAACATACTGTAAATCCAATATTTCCGGTATAAGGCCATCAGCAATTCCCTGCACTTTATGGGGACCAATAATCCCGCGGGCCAGAATCGGTGATTCGGATGGTTCCGATATATAGACCTTTATAGCCGGATTCTTGTCTTTTAAAAACTTGGCATTACCAGTTACGGTTCCCCCAGTTCCCTGGCACATAACAAAAGCATCTACCTTACCTGCAGTCTGCTCCCAGATTTCCGGTGCGGTATTTTCAATGTGAGCGTTCAAGTTATCCTGGCGGACGAATTGGCCGATTTCAAATACCTGATCCCCATATTGCTGCTTTATTTTCTCCACCTCTACCAGAACTAAATCAACATCAGACTCAGCCCCAGGGGTAAGCACCAGCTCAGCTCCATAAGCCCGAATCGTCTTTTTTCGCTCTTCTGTCATCCCTTCAGGCATAACAATTATTACCCGGTAACCCTTGGCCGCTCCCACCATAGCTGTGGCTATTCCGGTATTACCGGTGGTGCCTTCCAAAAGAATCATACCCGGTTTAAGTTCTCCCCGCTGTTCAGCCATTTCCACTATTTTATGGACTACCCGATCTTTTAAACTTCCGCTGGGGTTAGCATATTCAAGCTTGACGCAAATGTCGGCGTTAATATCGGCCGATATTTTCTTCAGCCTAATCAAAGGTGTCCTGCCTATGGCGTCAAGCACGCTGTCCAGTATGCCCTTATTGGCATCCCAATTCATTAAAACCATACCTCCCGCCCTTAATCAAATTTCGTAGTGCATCTAACTTCAAATTATAACTTATAAAGGCCATTCCTGACCATAGTTTATCTCCCTGGTTATAACTACCTCTTGCTGGGCTGGTTGTTCATTAAAAAAATCAGGTAATATGCGAGTTTCCTGTTCAAAAATCGCCAGCAATTCCTTAAAAAAATCCTCCCGCTTATTAGCATCCCGCAGGGTTAAGCCTTTTTCTTGTAAGCGGGCAGCGATGCGGTTATTTAGTTCAATTTCATAGTCTGAGAGCCGGCTAAAAAAGTCCTTCCAGGGATAGAGTTTTTCTTCCTCTTCCCAGGCGATTCCCGGACAGACAAAATGGCGACAGATTGATTCCCGCAGTTGCTGAGTAAGGAGGCAACCGCCGTCTTTACTGTGAAAATAGCAGCGGTAGCTATCGCCATCTATACTGTTGTTGATAGTCATCGATGCATCCAAAATAGTTAAATTGTTTAACTGTAATATCTTGTCAATCAAGACCGGTTCATTTTTAAGCAGGTAGGCAAAATCTGTGCTATAAAAAACGGGTGAGTAAAAACCACAACAACCTTTATCATCCTGACGGGGGCATTCCCTGCAGAGATCAACTTCGATATAGCTACGCAAGCCCTGGTTATGAAAAACTAGCTTTATTTCCTTTTGCATAATTCACCCCTGAAACCGTTGATATTACTATTATAGATGTTTTCTTAAGACCGGCAAAGCATAAAGCTATGCTCTTACGAACCAGATATGAGTGCAGGACACATACCCCAAAGGGTACACAGCAACCACCGGTGTCTCTAGATTGGACCACGCAATCTGTAGGGGCAAACCCATGTGTTCGCCCGCGGATTGCCTCGAACCGATGGGTGATAATAACCGGATAAGTATCTGCCAAACCGCGGGCAGACACGTGGGTCTGCCCCTACAATATTACCCGGTTATGGCGAGCTATTTAAAATCGTTTTCTTCTTTTAAAAATCCTAACTGTTTGCGTTTTTATGGAGCTATGGGTATTATTGAAGAATAACGGGCAGGTGATTGTATGCAAAAGTTTGATTCTATCGGGATTATGGGTGGAACTTTTGACCCGATTCATAATGGGCATCTTATAGCTGCTGAATTTGCCCGGCATGAGTTTCAACTGGACAGGGTTATTTTTATGCCGGCAGCCCGTCCACCCCACAAAGAAATAAATGAGGTACTGGATAGTGAGCATCGCTATAAGATGGTAAAGCTGGCTATTCAGGGTAATCCTGCCTTTGAAATATCCGACTTAGAGATGAAGAGGACCGGAAAGTCCTATACCATTGATACCATACGTTATTTTTTAGAACATTGTCCCGGCAGTGATATCTATTTTATAATGGGGGCCGACTCCTTATTGATGATGGATACCTGGAAAGACTATCGGGAGTTATCCGGACTATGCCGCTTTGTAGTAGTGACTCGACCTGGCTATGTAATAGAGCACAGTGATCCGGCACTTGAGAATCTTCCTCCAGTATTATGGGAACGGATGGAGTTTCTGCCTATACCGGGACTCTATATTTCCTCCACTGATATTAGACAGAGGGTGGCTATAAGCCGACCGATAAAGTATCTTCTGCCCCTGGAAGTGGAACAATACATTCTAGACCAGGGACTATACCGGTAAGAAAGAAGGGAAAAGGATGTTGGGTGAACAGGAAGCGTTGGCTATTATTAAATCACGTCTGTCCAGCAGGCGCTTACAACACTCGCTGCAAGTGGCTGCAGTAGCCCGGGATTTGGCCGAGAATTATGGAGTTGACGCGGAAAAAGCATATCTAACTGGAATTTTGCACGACTATGCCAAGGGAATGGCTGCATCCGAGCTCCTTAACCTTGCCACTATTAATGATTTGCTCGAACATGAGGTTGACAGCCTGGTACCCGACCTGCTGCACGCTCCGGTAGGTGCTTTTCTCCTTAAAACTGAACAGGGGCTTGATGACCAGGAGATTTTGCAGGCGGTCAAAAGTCATACTCTGGGTTCTTTACATATGAGTGAATTGGATAAAATTACATATCTGGCCGATATGATAGAGCCGGGACGTGATTTTCCCGGGTTGGAAAGATTAAAATGCCTTGCCTGGCGTAACCTTGACGAGGGAATGTTGTTTGGGCTAGAATCTACTATAAAATACTGCCTGGACCAGCAAAGGATACTACATCCATTAACTATAGAGGTTAGGAACCACTTTCTTAGAGAAGTGAAGTTTATTGGCTGCTGATTATATATCATGGGGA
>CAZAZH010000001.1:44350-52403 GCA_964489585.1 uncultured Syntrophomonas sp. | reverse complement strand
TATATCATGGGGACGGTCCTTTTGATATATTTGTCTAATATGAAAATAGATTTTTTGCCCTATCCACGGACACACATATGTTCCCCGGCACTCAGTGCCAATGTTAACCCCATACCAGTTAAGATAGTGCTGAGTACCGGGTCGCTATTAAGGTGGTGGACGGACGCGGATTATTGTAATATATCGCTAGGACCGTCCCCTTGATATACTTGATATATTAATATTGCTAGGAGGGCTTTTTTTGGAAGATGAAAAATTAGCACAGCTTATTGCCGAGGCTTGTTTGGAGGAAAAGGCTTTTGATGTACTTATTCTAGATGTACGTGACCTGACTGTTATATCAGACTACTTCGTTCTGGTCAGCGGCAGGAACCCTATACAGGTTAAAAGTATAGTGGAAACGGTAGAAAAGAAACTGCTGGAGCAGGATATTAAGCCACTGCGACGCGAAGGGCACCAACAGGGCTTATGGGCGGTATTGGACTACAATGCAGTCTTACTACACGTTTTCCGCCAGCAGGAAAGAGAACATTATAACCTGGAAAACCTCTGGGGCGATGCCCGGCAAGTAGAGGTCAATTAGAAAATAGATTTTATTTCACGCTGATCGCGTCATTTGTAGGGAACGACCCCTGTGCCGTTCCGTCATGGGTTAGAAACAAAATACTTCTATTTTCATAAGTGGTTGTGGCCTCCGGCCATGGCTGGTTAATAATTATTAAGGTTTTTTGTTTCCCACTGCAGCATCTCCAGTTTGGTGGCAATTCCACCGGGGGAGGTGAAACCGCCCGGGCCGTTACTGGCTACTACCCGGTGGCAGGGGATAATCAGGGGCAGGGGATTACGTTTCAATGCTTGACCTACCGCCCGGGCTGCTCCAGGTTTATCTACTGCACGGGCTACTTCGGCATAGGTTAGGGTTTCCCCATAGGGAATGGTATGCACGAATTCCAGAACTTTGCGGCTGAATGGGGGGAGATTATCCAGGTTTAGCTCTATATCCCAATCGTTGGTGATAGCACCCTCATAGTAGGCATAGAACTTGTTCACTACTGGAAAAGAGTAACACGGTAATGAAACAAACCGGGCATCTAACCCGGTTTGTTGTATTTGTTCATATAAATCTCGGGGATCATCGGTCGGTAAAATTGCCCCCAAAACCGTCTTGTTTTCACCTAAAATCGCCGCCCAACCCGAGGCAGTGTAAAAAACATACCAGGACATTATCAGCACCTCAGCTTAGTTCATATTAACCCCCCATGGCCGGGGGCCATACCCTGAAGGGCACGTGGCAAAAATGGCTACATCGGTATTACGACAACCTGCCGGAACGGCACAGGGGCCGTTCCCTACACTTCGCCTCACTATTTTTGTGCTGAAACACGTAATTTGTAGGGGCGAACCCGTATGTCAGTGTCTATTCCCTGCCTACCGCACCACAATGTTTACCAGTTTCCCCGGAACAACGATGGTTTTTACGATGGTTTTATCCTGGATTAACTGTTGTATTTTGGGGCTGGCCAGGGCAATTTGCCGTAATTCTTCTTCGGAAAGGCCGGTCGCTACAGTAATCCGGTCCCTTACCTTGCCGGAAATTTGTACCACAATTTCTATTTCATCCTGGATTAAAGCATCAGGGTCATAGGTCGGCCATTTTTGCAAACAGATAGCTTCCTCATTACCGCATAACTGCCAGAGCTCTTCACAAATGTGCGGCGAAAATGGACTTAACAGCAGTAAGAGAGCATTAATTGCCTCTTTAACTACCGGAAGGTCCTGCTCTTCATTATCGCTGTAGCTATTCAAGGCATTGGATAGTTCCATTATGGCACTTATGGCCGTATTAAAATTAAAACGCTCTTCAATATCTTCACTTACTTTTTTGATACTGGCATGAGTTTTATAGCGCAATTTGCGAGCTTCGGCATCCAGTTCGGCAAAGTTATTCGGAATATTTACTTCTCTAATAGTATCGGCGTATTCATTTACCATCCGCCATACCCGGTTTAAAAAGCGGTAGCTTCCCTCAACTCCCTGATCGCTCCACTCCAGGTCTCTTTCCGGAGGAGAGGCAAAAAGGATGAAGAGACGGGCAGTGTCAGCACCGTAAGTGCCTATTATGTCCTCTGGACTAACTACATTACCTTTGGACTTGGACATTTTTGTCCCTTCCTTTAAAACCATGCCCTGAGTTAACAGGTTGGTAAAAGGCTCTTCACAAGAGAGCATATTAATATCATACAGAAACTTAGTAAAAAAACGAGCATACATCAGGTGCAAAATAGCATGTTCCACCCCGCCGATGTACTGGTCTACCGGCATCCAGTAATCAACTGCCTCCCGCGTAAAAGGTATATCGCTTTCATGGGGGCTGCAAAAACGGTCAAAATACCAGGAAGAACAGACAAAGGTATCCATGGTATCAGTTTCCCGCCGGGCTTCCTTACCACAATTAGGACAGGTGGTTTTATAGAAACTCTCTAATTGGTTTAGAGGAGATTCACCGTAGGGCTTAAAATCAATATCTTCCGGCAGTAGCACCGGCAGGTCTTTTTCCGGTACCGGGACTATACCGCAATCCGGGCAATAAACGATAGGAATGGGTGCACCCCAGTAGCGCTGCCGGGATATGAGCCAATCGCGCAAACGATAATTGATAGTGCCCTGGCCGATACCGTGTTCCTCCATATAGGAAATAATGCGCTTCTGGCCTTCTTCCACCGTAAGGCTATCAAAATCGCCGGAGTTTACCATTACCCCTTCACCGGGATAGGCTTCCAGCATCTCTTCGCCCCGGGCTGGTGATTCGGGACTCTTTATTACCACCCGAATAGGAATATCGTATTTACGGGCAAATTCAAAGTCCCGCTGGTCGTGGGCAGGAACGGCCATAATAGCTCCGGTTCCATAGTCCATCAAAACGTAATTGGCAATCCAAATAGGAACCTTTTCGCCATTCATGGGATTAATGGCATAGGCTCCGGTAAACATTCCTTCCTTTTCCGCATCGGTGGCGGTGCGGGCTATATCACTAGTAGATTTCATTTTCTTAACAAAAGCTTGAATTTCTGCTTCCTGAGCTTTTCCCACAACCAGCTTTTCCACCAGGGGGTGTTCGGGGGCCAGCACCATATAAGTAACCCCAAAAACCGTATCGGGACGAGTAGTATATACACTTAAAGTTTCTTCACTGCCTTCTATTTCCAGGGAAAATTGACATCCCTCGCTGCGGCCAATCCAGTTGCGCTGCATAGTTTTAACCTTTTCCGGCCAGCCCGGTAGTTTTTCCAGGTCATCGAGCAAGCGCTGGGCATAGGCGGTGGTTTTAAAAAACCATTGCTCCAGCTGTTTCTTATCTACTTCACTTTCGCAGCGCTCACAGCAGCCTTCCACCACCTGCTCATTGGCCAGTACCGTCTGACAGGAAGGACACCAGTTAACTGCCGATTTTTTCTTATAAGCCAGATTGTGTTCAAACAGCTTCAAAAACATCCACTGGGTAAACCTATAATAATCGGGTCTGCAGGTAGTTAGTTCCCGATCCCAATCATAGCTAATACCCATGCCTTTAAGCTGTCGCACCATGTTTTCAATGTTGCCATAGGTCCAACGGGCGGGATGAACATTATTCTGAATGGCGGCGTTTTCCGCCGGCAGGCCAAAAGCATCCCATCCCATGGGATGAAGCACATTATAGCCATTCATACTTTTGAAGCGAGCTACCACATCGCCGATGGCGTAATTACGCACATGTCCCATATGCAGATGTCCAGAAGGATAGGGGAACATCTCCAGATTATAATACTTGGGTTTGGTCTTATCTTCGTAAACCTTAAAATAACTACTTTCTTCCCAAATGTTTTGCCATTTCGCTTCAATGGCTTTAAAATCGTAACGCCTATCCAAATAAACTTCCTCCTTTAAAAAGCAGAAAATAAGAAAACTCCCTTCCCCGCAGGGACGAGAGTACAAAATTCCCGTGGTACCACCCTTATTGACAGATATAATAATGGTGGAGCTAGTGGGATTCGAACCCACGACCTCTTGAATGCCATTCAAGCGCGCTCCCAACTGCGCCATAGCCCCACATCTAACTGTCCACTTTAAAAACGATAACGGATTTTTACCGTTACAGGCTAAATATCACCTGCAAGGCTCCCCGGCGAGTTCAACCGGCTATATACCACCTTGCACCACCCGGTGGCTCTCTGTCGGCGCCCGTCTAATGCTCCGGTTCCCAGCCTGCTATTCAATTAACACATTAGCAATTATAAGATAATAAACATGCGAAGTCAACAATTACTATGGGTTTTCTTCATTTAAGGCTGTACGTAGTTCATGTATCCTGTCTTCAGCCTGGCGATTAAGATTATTATTGCCGCCTTTGCGTACTATACTATTGCGAAAATGCTTTAAAGCCTCTTCTTTCCGATCCAGACGCAAACATAGTTCCCCCAGTAAAATAGTCAGGTGTTGATCCTGCTCTATGGTAGTATTCCGCTGGGTATTAAAATAAGAGTCGCTGTAGGCTTCCAGGGCTTTCTCGGTAGTATAATTGTACATTTCTTCATCTTCGACATCACTGTAGAGCCAGGATAAGCGCAGCCAGATTTTAGCTGTTTTAATAGAATCGACTTTTCCTGCTTGCAAGGTTTGTAAAATCATATAGTAAGAAGTAAAAACTTCATCAATCTTGCGGGGAAAACTAAAATCTATGGTTATTTGCGACTTGAGTTCCTGACCCTGTTCCCTAATCTTTTTTATTAGGGCATCACTTACCTGTTTAAACTCAAAGTTAAAGTTGGCGTAATAACAGTGGGGACATATCCAGACGGCATACCACAGGGGGTCAAAATCATGAAAATGCTGGCGCAGGTCGGGATCAATTTTATTTAACCTGAGTTTAGAGGAGCGAACCATTTTAACGGGAAATTTCTTATCACATACCGGACACAGGGTTTCATTATCAAAAAGATAAGTATCATAGGTGGCTGGTGCCACAGGTGGATAAGATTTATGCCCGAGAGGATAAATACCGCTGCTGAGTGGTAAGGGAGTGGAAACCATGGAAATACTCCTGGTAGTATCCCCTCCCTCAGGTTTAGAACTCTTTTTAAGGAAACTGAGTTCTTCATTTTGCTGGCGTAAACGATTGCTCATGCCTTTCATTATACGAAATGCCAGGTTGGGCTGCCCTGCCATTACCTGTTCAAAATTACTTTCATCTATCACCAGGCAAATTGTATCTTCCAGTGCACTTATAGTTGCACTGCGAGGCATGTTCTCCAGCAGCGACATTTCTCCAAAAAAATCGCCGTTCTTTAATGTAGCTATTTGCAAGGGGGAACCATCCAGGGAATTAATATATACCCCCACATGGCCCTGCAGGATAATAAACATCTCATGACCTGGATCCCCGAAATGAAAAAATATCTCATCTGCTGCATATTTACGGATCCCACCCAAACGGGCCAATGTAGCTATATCAACCATTCAGATCCCCCTTTAACATTTCTTATTTTACTTTCTCTATCCTGGAATAATTGTCCTGCTAAATCTCATATTCAGGAAAAAAATATTATAACATAACGTTAACGATAGTATGGTTTAGAGAATATTAGTGCTAGCTCAGTCCGCCACCGGACGATCTTTTGCTGATAATCATAAATCATTTTCTTAACCATTTGTTCACCAGCAGCAGATAAGGTTGCTACAGAGCTGGGACACTGGACCTGTCCCCCTGTCCCAGGAGGATAATGGGAATATATGTAGAATTAAACTTTTTGGGGGGAGTACTATGGAGATAGATAAACGGTGGATAGCACTGGCGGTTTTTATTCTGCTAGTGGCCTTCGCAGTAGGTGTAAAATATGCTGACTTTAAGAATGATAGACAGGCAGAAGAGATGGCTTTGTTACAATCTTCTGAACAAACGGATGAGGCCAGGTCGAATGAATTGGAGAGCAAGATTATTCAGGTATATGTTACTGGTGCAGTAAAAAATCCCGGAGTATATAGATTGCAAGAAGGTGACCGTATGCACCAGGCAGTGGAGATGGCGGAAGCTCTGCCGGAAGCTGACCTAAAACATCTGGAAATGGCTCGTCCATTGGTTGATGGTGAAACTATACCGGTTTATGCTCAAGGGGAGATTCCCGAATTACCAGTACCTACAAATGCCGGGGGATCTTACAGCAGTGGCGCATCCAATCAAAATTCGGCTATGGTTAATATCAACACCGCCTCCGCTCAGGAAATGGCAGATAAGTTGGATGGTATAGGTCCGGCTCTAGGACAGCGGATAGTAGATTACCGTACCAGTAACGGCCCTTTTAAAGACATAGAGGAAATTAAAAATGTCAGCGGAATCGGAGATAAGAGGTTCGAAGCTATCAAGGATAAAATAAGTGTCCGCTGATTCCCCAGGTCCTAAGTGATGCCCGTGGGGGAGAACACTCTCAACTGCCGGTACAGCCGGCCACTAACCGTAATGTGTCCGTAGGGGCAGCCCCATGTGTCTGCCCGAATCCGGGTTAATCCGTTTTAATCCGGGGTTGCTACATGTAAATCTTCTGCAAAGCAGGATAGAAATATGTTTCCTTTCTGGTTTTTAGTCTGTATATTCTTTTCTATAGCTATAGTTCTGGCCAGCAATCAGCTGTGGATACTGGCGTTTCTTTTAGTTACTACTTTACTTTTATTCGGGGTTTATAGCCGCAGCTATTCCCGGGAAGCCCTTACCGGAGTGGTGGTAATAGCGGCTGGCCTCCTCTATTTTTCCCTGCTTACCACACCCGCACCGGAACACCTGCAGGAAATAAAACCAGCTCAGGTGGAAGGCATAGTAAAAGATTATCCCCGCTATGATGGGAAAAAGACTACTTTTGCAATCCGCACGGACAGCAAAAATCGTTATTCTCGTAACCTTCAGGTTTACTGTAATTTTGCTGTCCATTTGCAAAAGGGCGATAAGGTAGAAATCAAGGGTTCATTAAAACAGCCGGCCCGGGCAGGTAACCCGGGAGAATTTGACTACCGTAAATACCTGGCGAAGAATGGTATATATTATATCTTTTCAGTTAAAGAAGAAAAAGATCTCTCTATCAGCAGGCCAGCCAGTGGCTTTCAGGGATGGATAAACTCTTACAGTTATAACAGCCAGAAGCTGATTAAAGAAGTTCTACCCCCGGATGAAGCTGCTATATTACTGGGTATGCTCCTGGGAATTATAGAAGGTATTGATAGCAGCGAGTACAGCGATTACCAAAAAACCGGGGTAGTGCATATTTTTTCGGTATCCGGGCTGCATGTGGGTTTTCTACTATTGCTTTGCGCCTGGGCATGTTCTCTGTTAGGTCTCTCCCGGAAGATGCGAGTGATATCCGGAATAATACTATTATTAATATATGCTACCCTGGTAGGTTGGCCGGTACCAGTAATACGTTCGGTAATAATGGGGTCAATAGGTCTTATTGCTTTCTATAGCGGGCGGGATAACCGTATGCTTAACAGCCTGGGCCTGGCGGGAATAGTCATTTTATTAATAAACCCCCATTCATTGCTGCAGATTACCTTTCAGCTTTCTTTTGCTGCTGCCTGGGGATTAGTCTATCTCTTTCCTTTATTAAGAACAAAGCTTAACTACAGCAGCAGGTGGGGCGATCTTCTGCTAGTACCTGTTTGCGCTCAATTGGCGGTGTTACCTCTTACTGCCTACCATTTCCACCTGTTTAGCCCCCTGGCCCTGCTGGCCAACATTCCCATAACCTATCTTTCCGGAGGAGCAGTTATCCTGGGGTTCTTATCTTTGCTAACTGGCGGATTGCTACCGGGATTAAGTGCCATATTCCTTTATCCGGCGGGATTATGTATAGATTTGATCCGGGTAGTAAATGAACTGGTGGTAAATATTCCTGGTTCTTATTTACGGGTGGTGGCCCCAGGAGTAGCCTTAATAGTGCTTTATTATGCCGGATTGCTCCTTCTCATTTATGCCTATACGGCTACAGGTACGGCTACAGGTAATAAAAGAAGCTCCTCGGTACGGGCAGCC
>CAZAZH010000001.1:0-44250 GCA_964489585.1 uncultured Syntrophomonas sp. | reverse complement strand
TACGGCTACAGGTACGGCTACAGGTAATAAAAGAAGCTCCTCGGTACGGGCAGCCGGGCTGATAATGATTGCGGTTTTTGTCACAGTTATTTGTTTACCGGGAAGCGTATATAACCGGGGGAAGTTAGAGGTGACATTTATCGATGTAGGGCAGGGGGATAGCATACTAATTAAAACGCCCCGGGGAAAATTTATACTGGTTGATGGGGGAGGCAGTGATTTCTCTGACCCGGGTACCCGCAAGGTACTCCCTTATTTATATTACCGGGGCATACGCGAACTCTATTTGGCGATAAATACCCACCCGGATACCGACCACCTGCAAGGATTGGAATCAGTTTTACAGGAGATACCGGCACGCTACATTGCTATACCGGAGACAATGGTTGAGGCAGACGAATACCGGAACCTGAGAAAAATTGCGGAAACCGGGAAGATGCCCATTATACCTCTGACCGGTGGGGAAACGGTATATACCGGGGAGAAGATGAATATACGGGTTTTACACCCTCAAAAAAAGGTTAAATCCCTGGATAATGCTAATGAAGAGTCCTTGGTGCTGGATATTCGTTATGATAGCTTTTCCACCCTGTTAACCGGCGATATAGGGCTTAAATCTATGGAGGAATTGATAAAGAAAAAGCAGTTGAAACCGGGGACAGTATTAAAAATACCACATCATGGTAGCAAGTACTCATTGTTACCGTCTTTTTACGAAGAAAGCAATCCCCAATGGGCAGTAATTAGCGTAGGAGAAAACAATTTGTTTGGCCATCCTCATCCCTTAATTTTAGAGGCATTGGAGAAACAGCATATCAAAGTTATCAGAACTGATATTGATGGAGCTATTACGTTTTGTAGTGATGGCAAGCGGGTAAGGTTGAAAACAGGCCCAGCCAGTATTAGCCTGCTCTTTCCTGTATATTAGCTTATTGTTAGAGGCCATGGACCTGCAAGGGCAAGGCAAGAACTGGTCCTACTTGCGTCTTAGCGTAGCCCGGCGCGCTGGCAAACTCTTTGTAAGGAGGTCTCGGCTGCGCTTTTTAGTTTTTCCTCGTCGATGCTTAAGAGGCGGCCTTCTTTCATAAGCAAATGACCATCAACTATAGTGACGGTGACATCATTGGCCTGTGCCTGGTAAACTAGCTGGGAATAGACGCTGGCAGCATTTTGGGGACGGGTGTGCCAGCCATCCAAACTGATGAGCACCATATCCGCCTTTTTGCCTTCTTCCAGGCTGCCAATTTCATGTTCCCATCCCATCGCTCTGGCCCCACCCAGGGTTGCTATTTCTACCACGGTTTCAGCGGGCATGGAACTGGGGCCATGGAAGGGCTTCTGAATAAGGGCAGCCAGGCGCATTTCCATAAACATGCTGAGATTATTGTTACAGGGTGCTCCATCAGCACCTAATGAAACCCGGGCTCCCATATTAAGCAGGGGAGGGATGGGGGCAATACCGGAGCCCAGTTTTAAGTTGGAGCTGGGGCAATGTACAATATTACTCCGGCTTTCCGCTAGTATTCTCATTTCATTAGTATTTAAATGAA
Source organism: uncultured Syntrophomonas sp. (assembly GCA_964489585.1). Classification (GTDB taxonomy): domain Bacteria; phylum Bacillota; class Syntrophomonadia; order Syntrophomonadales; family Syntrophomonadaceae; genus UBA4844. The sequence goes on along the minus strand of CAZAZH010000001.1, from coordinate 42,700 downwards.
TGCAATGAGCCAATATCAACTGGTCATTGCACAGGCCCAGGCTATCCAGGTAAACAACATTACGCATGCCCCTTTCTTTTTCCACCAGCTCAATTTCCCCCTGGTTTTCCGAGGCATGGGTATGTACCGGTATTTTATACTGCCGGGACAGTAAAGCTGTTTCCCGCAGCAAGGTATCGCTGCAGGATACGGCAAAGCGCGGGCATAAAGCATAGCGGATGCGACCATTATCGTAATTATTCCAGCGCTGATAAAGCTCCAGGCTTTCCTGCAGAGCCTTTTCCGGGGTATCCAAAAGTGCCGGCGGTACATCTTCACCACGGTCCATCAGGCATTTACCCCCCAGGTAACGAATGCCTGCCTGCTTAACCGCAGTAAAAATGGATTCCGTATGTTTTACGGTGGCCATATCAATTATGGAGGTAGTACCTCCGCGCAACAGCTCGGCACAACCAAGGATTGATGAGTAGTAGAGGGATTCTTCGTCATGACTGGCTTCCAGAGGCCAGATACGCTGCTGCAACCAGTCCAGCAATTCCAAATCATCAGCCATACCGCGGAAAAGCACCTGGCAGAGGTGAACGTGGCTTTGTACAAAACCTGGCAGTAACAGTTGATTACTGGCATCTATTACCATGTCAGCAGTATACCTATCCAGCTTACCTATACGACTGATACGATCATTTTCTATAAGCAAATCCCCGCCAAAAACATCCCGGTTCTCATTCATAGTAACTATGGTGGCATTTTTAATAAGTATTGACATATCACTGATTTCCTTTCTGGAACACTATTATGATACAGATTTTACTGACCTATTTTCTCATTAACCCGTCATGGCCGAAGGCCGCAACCACCAATGAAAATTCCCGTGGCTTCCGTGGGTGTCATCCTGAGCGTAGCGAAGGATCTGATATGATATCCCGGTGAAAGATCCTTCACTTCGTTCAGGATGACAAGGAAAGTTGTTTTCTCATTAATCATATATCGGAATAAGAAAAATTATCACAGCATAATATCAAAAAGGGGATGCATTGCCAGATTATAGTCGAATTCCTTGTTATTATGCCATATATATTATGCAATTGCACATCCCCGTATATTTAAGGAGGTGGTTACTTGGGAGAATGGTTAAAAGAGGCTAGTAGTTTTGATACCATGATAACTCCAGTCATTATAAAAATTGTTTTTTGGATTGGGGTAATTGGTTGTTTTATTGGTGGCATTGGGATGTTCTTCAACGACAGCGGAGTAGTAAGTGGTTTACTTTGTATTTTACTAGGGCCTCTGGTGGTAAGGATTTACTGCGAAATCATTATAATTATGTTTAAAATATTCCAGGCGTTAAAACAAATAGAAAATAACTTGCCTGGCAACGTTCCCAGCTATAGTAGTAGTAGTAATCCTGGCTTACAATCTACTCCTACCAATATCACAAACTCGGTGGGCGATGCTGAATAAACATTGGTCAATCCCGGGCATAGCTCCCGGGATTTTGCTGGATACCGTTATCCCCAAATTGCAGGTGGGGAGGCGATAACATAAGAAATGATTATATGCTAAACAAAAGTGTAGGCCGCTTACTTATAAAGCTGTCCCTTCCGGCTATGGTTGGGATGTTTGCCTATTCTGCTTTCAGCCTGGTTGATACTTTCTTTATTGCTCGTCTGGGTGCGAATGCCCTGGCCGCTATTACTCTTACCATACCTATACAAGTCTTAATAACCTCTCTGGCTTCAGCTACTGGTGTGGGCCTTACCTCTCTCATATCCCGAACCCTGGGCCAGGGTGATATCAAATTTGCCGATAATATTGCCTGGCATGGATTATTTATCGGAATCACCTATGGTTTACTTTTCCTATTTATCGGCGGGCAATACCTGGACCAGTTGCTGTTGCTTTTCGGTTCTAATCAGGAGACTTTTTTACTTTGTAAACAATACCTTAGCATTATCCTGGTAGGTTGTGTCTTTACCTTTATCCCGATTGTGTTAAGCAGTATCATTCAGGGAGAAGGGAATACTTTTCTGCCTATGATGGTGGCTTTATCAGGTGCGGCTCTTAATGTTGCCTTTGACCCGCTTTTTATTTTTGGCCTGGGACCGGTACCGGGGATGGGGCTTAAGGGAGCAGCCATTGCCACTGTTCTGGCCCAGGTGTTAACCTCTATCCTGATTGTGCTGATAGTAGTTAAAAAACGTTTTTACTTAAGCTGGACCCTGAGTCATTTTCGACCCAGTAGGAAGGTTTTGCTGGGTATTTACCAGGTAGCCCTTCCTACCATGGTTATGGAAATATGCAGTGTCTTTATTATGGCCTTTTTAAATCGGGTACTGGCTGCCTATAGCTGTACGGCCCTGGCAGTTATGGGAATATTTTTGCATGTTCGCTCCATCATATACATGCCGGTTTACGGACTATCTCAGGGAGTTACACCGGTAGCCGGTTTTGCCTATGGTGCGCGGAAAAACGATCGGGTAAAAGAAACCCTGATCAAAGCATCAGTTCTATCTTTATTATTAATTGGCTGGGGTTGGATTATTGTTCAGTATTACCCCTTGTGGGTAATGCAGTTCTTTTCCTCTGACCCTACATTGTTAATTATGGGGGTAAGTTGCCTGCGCCTGGCAACCCTGGTTCTGCCTTTGATGGGACCCATAATTATCCTGTATTCGGTTTTACAGGCCCTGGGTAAAGGTGCTACGGCTATGTATTTATCGCTATTACGCCAGGTGGGTTTTTTTCTTCCCTTTATAATAATCCTGCCTCGCTTTTACAATATCCAGGGTGTATGGCTGGCCTTTTCCGCCTCGGAGTTATTATCAGCGCTACTGGCCCTGGTATTTTTCATCAGATTATGGCGGGAGTTACAGATTAGAAAACGGCCACTTATATTAATGCTCTTTAATGGAGGTTACAGCTTGCAAAGGTTATTGGCCTGGCTCAAATGGTAAAACTGCTAAAAGAAGCTGTCTACTCCTATGAACTACAAATTATGTTATCATAAACAAAAGATTTGACTCCAAAGGAGCAAGTATATGGCTACAAATAATATGTATTTCATTTGGGGAGAGGAAACTTTCCTGATAGACCAGAAAATAAAAGACATACATGCCCTTATACAGGAAGAAAGCGGGGAAGAGGTGGAACTGCTTTACCTGGACGGAGATGAATTAAGCCCTCCCCGATTATTGGAAGAACTAGAATTCAGCCCCCTGTTTTCCCTGCAAAGAATAGTCGTTATAAAACGACCTTCCTGGTTAGGCAAATCGGGTCGTAAAAGTAGCCGTAATGAAGAAATACTAAAGGTTTTACAGAGCTATTTGCAGCAGGATACGCCGGGACAAACCCTTATAATAACTGCTTTCGAACATAACAGTACTAATGCCCTGGTAAAACTGTTGGACAAACAAACCACGGTTATTGAATGCAAGTCTGCCAACCCGCAATATCTAGCCAATTGGATTAAGACTGAGTTTACTGCTCGGGGACGCAACATTAATAATACAGGACTCAGCTTAATGGTAAAAAGCGGACAGGATATGTATTATTTACATAACTTGATAGAAAAACTTTGTCTGCAATCAGAAGGTAAAACCGTTGGCGATAGGGATATCGAAGAGCAGCTTGAAGGCAGGGATGAAATCAAGGTTTTTAAACTTACCGATGCTCTTTTGGACAGAAACTTGAAGGCTTCTTTTCAGGCTTATTATCAATTGCTAGAACAAGGGGAGCATTCGGTATTTATATTATTCATGATAGTACGCCAGTTTAATTTACTGGCTAAAGTCAAGTATTACCAGGAAAACCGGACTGATTTAAAAGAAATATCCCGGTTAACCGGGATGCGGGATTTTGCGGTTAAAAGGATGCTGGGCCAGACCCGCAATTTTACCTGGGACGAAATCCAGTATTTATTTACGCAATTCCTGGACGCCGATATCAGATTTAAAAGTACCGGACAAAATGAGAAAACCATTATGGAAGGTCTTCTTATTGAAATATGCAGTAAAAAATAAACCTGCCCAAAGACAGGTTTTTTTTTACTGACCTACACTGTTAAATTTCTTTACCAGGCTGGATTTACGCCGGGCTGCCGTATTCTTGTGCATAACTCCCTTGTTTACACTTTTATCAATGAGGGAGGTTACTTGTAAGAGATCATCCCTGGCAGCTTCCTGATTATCTTCCTGTAGAGCTGATTCATACTTTTTAATAGCTGTTTTCAACCTGCTCTTAAAAGCTTTATTTCTAAGCCGATTTTCCTCAGCTTTTCTTGCTCTCTTGGCCGGAGTTTTACTTTTTGCCACACTTTCACCTCCTCGAATTCAAAGCTAACAGAAATACTATAGCACTACCAGCTACAAAATGCAATAAAAAGGCGAAGGGAATATTCATCTTGTTGCTACCATAAGCTTAATAAGATATGAGGCAGGAGGTGGATATTATGCAGGGCCAAAATTTTATTAACTTTTTTAAAAATATTGTTTTTCTACAGCTGTTTCTAATTGTTATAATAGCCGGTGTAGGGATTGATTATGCTGGTATTAATAAAGCCAGCGGGATTAACAAACCTGGTTTTCGCTTGTCCCCGCTTGCCATCAATACTAGACTGGAAATGGCCATTAATCTTTTTGCCTTAAATAGTGTGGCCCTGGCCGGGCAAAATGCCCAGGCTGACCGCTGGTTGGTAGAGTTTAAGCGGGAAATGCCGGAAAACCTTATGGTAGCTAATTTACAGCTTCCTGCTTCCCGGGGAAAGCATATAAATATACAGGAAAGCAATAAAAGCCCGGCTGACATCAAATTGCCTTTTAAATCGGAAGAAGATAAGCCGGAAATAAAATATTACCAGGCACTGGAAGACTACCAGGTAGTACTATATTGTACTCACAATGCCGAAACCTATATTCCAGATAGCGGCAAAGCCCGTTGTGAGGGTAAAAGGGGCCTGATAAACAACGTTGCCAGCGTGATTGGCGCACAACTGCAGTCGGCAGGAATGCAAGCGGAATTTATTGACATTATCCATGATTATCCTGATTATGATAAAAGCTATACTAATTCCCGAGAAACGGTTAGGCAGATTATTAATTCAAAGAAAAAACTGCTGGCACTTTTTGATGTCCACCGGGACAGCATACCGGGAAAAGAAACTGCGGACACTATTAATGTAAGAGGTAAAAAAGCAGCTCGTATACTTATTATAGTAGGGACTGATGAACGTAAAGAACATCCCCATTGGAAGAATAACCTGGCTTTTGCCGAAAGCTTGTACCAGAAAGGTGAAGAGATGTACCCTGGATTAATAAAAGGGGTTAGAACCAAGTCGGGTACTTACAATCAGGAGTTTTTTGACCATGCCCTGTTATTGGAGGTGGGCAGTGATTATAACTCCTTTGCTGAAGCCAAATATGCCGGGGAACTTTTTGCTCAGATACTACTGGAGGTTTTAGAGGAGGAAACCAGTTAGGTGAAGTTTTATCAAATACTTATTATTGGTGGGCTTATTTTATTAGTAATAACAGGACTTAATACTAGCAATCAGGGTATTAACAGCCTGACCCGGGACGAGCATGGGGCTGTGTTGAACATGGACTATAACCAGGGGAACATAAGCGTGGACGCTCTGGGTAATAGCTATGATTACTCACTGGACAGGCTTGGTGCTAACCTTCAGTCCGCTGGGTATAAAGCCAGGGGTTATTTTTATGATATAACAGACTACCTGAACAGAATTTGGATAATATTTGATGCCGTTTTCCTTTACGAATAAGGGCAAAAACGTGAAATGAAAATCTGTTTTCTAATTAACCCGCCATGGCCGAAGGCCGCAACCACCAATGAAAATTCCCGTGGCTTTCGTGGGTGTCATCCTGAGCGTAGCGAAGGATCTGATATGATATTCCGTTAAAAGATCCTTCACTTCGTTCAGGATGACAAAGAAAGTTATACTACTGGAGTTGAGAATTTGAGTAATACCGGAAAGCATGTTGCCAAAGCCGCCATACTCTTAATGGTTACGGTGATTATTGCCAGGATTCTGGGATATGGCCGGGAAGTGGCCATGTACACCATATTTGGCCAGAACTACATAACTGATGCTTACCGGGCGGCATTTTCCATCCCTGATTTTTTATATATGTTACTAGTAGGCGGAGCACTTAGCTCAGCTTTTATTCCGGTTTTCTCAGCCTGTGTGGCTACCAACCGGGAAAATGAAGGTTGGAAATCAGCCAGTATCGTGTTTAACTATACCCTGATTTTTCTACTGGTACTTATCGTAATTGCTTACGTTTATACCCGTCCCCTGGTGGTTTTACTGGCCCCGGGCCTGCCTGCCCAGTATATTAACCTGGCCGTAACCCTTACCCACATAATGTTTATCCAAACCTTTTTCATGGCTTTGAACGGTTTTTCCATGGGGATTTTAAATTCCTATAATCACTTTGCCTCTCCGGCTATAGGTAGCCTGGTATATAACCTTTGTATTATTCTGTTTGGTTTGGCTTTTGTTAAACAACTGGGGATAGCGGCTTTCTCTTTTGGAGTAGTTATTGGCGCAGTTTTGAATTTTGCGGTACAGATTCCGGCTTTGCGCAAAGTAGGCATGAAATACACTTTTTCCTTTGACTACCGGGATAAAGGCTTTCGACAGATTATGATTTTAATGATCCCAGTACTGGCAGGTCTGGGCGTAGTACAGTTAAACCTGTTTGTTACCCAGAACCTTTCTTCCGGCCTGGGGGCAGGAACCATCAGTGCTCTTAACCTGGCCCAAAGAATCATGAACCTGCCTATTGGTATTTTTGCCGTTTCCATTGCTACTGCCATATTTCCTACCATGACCGCCCTTACTGCACGGGGAGAACTGGGGATGTTCAAGCGCAGCAGCTCATTGGGCCTAAGAGCTATTTTCCTGGTAACTATTCCTGCTTCCCTCGGGCTTATGGCCATTGGGGAACCTCTTATAAAACTGCTCTTTCAGCAAGGTCAGTTCACATCAGCCATGGCAACTGCAACTAATGAAGCCTTATTCTTCTACTGCTTCGGGCTGTTTGCCTACTCCTCCATTCAGGTATTAAACCGCAGTTTTTATGCCTTGAAGGATACCCTGACCCCGGTAATTGTTGCTGCTATTACTATTGCCGGCAATATATTTCTTTCTATTAATCTGTCTGCCGGGCCTATGGGGCATAAAGGACTGGCTCTGGCCTATTCGCTGGCCGGTATATTAAACCTGATATTACTTTTAAGCATATTAAGACTTAAGGTCGGCAAACTGGGGGGCAGTAAAATACTGCTTAGTTTTACTATCTCAACCGGGGCTTCCCTCTTAATGTATGGAGTAGTTCGGGAAACTATGAATTATCTTATGGGCACTCTGGGACTGGCCTTCAAGCTTAACCTGCTTATCAGCGTTAGTGCCGGTATTATGCTGGGAGCGCTGTTCTATGCAGTTCTTATCTATTTGTTTAAATTGGAAGAAAGTGAACTGGTTCTTAATATGATAAGGAAACGTTTTTCCAGCCAGGCTTAATTCCTGCAGCATAAGCTTATCCCTTCTAATAATTGGCCCTACCCCTAACGCTTTTTCACAAATCCTACCCCGACCGCTAATTGAAGTGATAAAACTAATCAGGTATAATTATACGGTAATATTTGAAAACAGATATATCAGAGGGACGATCCTTTTGATATACATTTACAATATCATTAGGATGAGTTGTAATTTTAAGGAGCAAGGGAAGTATCTTACCCCTTACCCATTACTCCTCACTCTAGACAATTAATCAAGTTCTCAATTAGAACAAAATTAGGTGACAGAGGAACCGTCCCCTGTCACCCGGAGGTTATACATTGCAAGACAAAATTAGAAACTTCAGTATAATAGCCCATATCGACCATGGTAAATCTACTCTGGCTGACCGCTTGCTGCAATTTACCGGTGCTTTGAGCGACCGGGAGATGCGCGAGCAGTTCCTGGACAAGATGGATTTAGAAAGGGAAAAGGGCATAACTATAAAGCTGCAACCGGTACGGCTAAAATACCGGGCCCGCAACGGAGAAGAATATATCCTGAATCTGATAGACACTCCCGGGCATGTAGACTTTACCTATGAGGTATCCCGCAGCCTGGCCTCCTGCGAAGGTGCTTTGCTGGTGGTGGATGCTTCCCAGGGAATTGAGGCGCAAACCCTGGCCAACGTATATTTAGCCATGGATTTGAACCTGGAGATTATAGGTGCAGTTAATAAGATAGACCTCCCCGGTGCCCAGCCCGACCTGGTTAAACAGGAGATGGAAAATGTACTGGGCCTGGATAAAGAAGAGGTCTTACCCATATCGGCTAAATTGGGAACGGGAATAGAAGAAGTCCTGGAAACTATAGTGGAGCAGATACCACCTCCCCACGGCGATGAAGAGGGCCCCTTGCAGGCTATGATATTTGATTCCTATTTTGATTCCTATAAGGGGGCCATATCCTATATCAGAGTCTTCAATGGGAGCCTGCGCAAGGGTGACATTGTCCAGATGATGTCCAGCGGCAAGGAATTCGAAGTGGCCGAAATCGGAGTACTCTCTCCTTATATGACTGAAGTTGAATCACTAAGTGCCGGCGAAGTTGGCTACCTGGCAGCGGGGATAAAAAACGTTAAAGATACCCGGGTAGGTGATACCATAACCCAGGCTTCCAAGCCTGCGGACAAGGCCTTACCCGGTTACCAGGAAGTAAAACCTATGGTATACTGCGGACTTTATCCTTTGGAAAACAGTGATTTTGAGAGATTGCGTGATGCCCTGGATCGGCTAAAACTGAATGATGCTTCCCTGTTTTACGAACCGGAATCCTCTGATGCTTTGGGCTTCGGCTTTCGCTGCGGCTTTTTAGGCCTGCTACATTTGGAAATTATCCGGGAGCGGTTAGAACGAGAGTATGACCTCAGCCTGCTGGCTACTGCTCCCAGCGTAGTTTACAAGATACTATTGACTGATGGCAGTGAACTTTATGTGCAAAATCCCACCCACTGGCCAGCGGCCCAGAAAACGGAACAGGTTATGGAGCCCTATGTTAAGGCTTCCATCATGGCCCCTAACGAATACGTAGGAGCGATTATGGAATTATGCCAGGAGAAGCGGGGCAGCTTTATCACCATGGAATACCTTACCTCACAGCGGGTAATGATTACTTATAAATTACCTCTATCAGAAATACTATATGACTTTTTTGATGCCTTAAAATCTCGTACCCGTGGCTATGCTTCTCTGGATTATGAGATTATAGGCTACGAGACCTCGGATTTAGTTAAACTGGATATAATGTTAAACGGTGAAGTAGTAGATGCCTTAAGCTTTATTGCTCATAATGATCGCGCCTATTATCAGGCCCGGGCCATAGTGGAGAAATTACGCCGAATTATACCCCGGCAGATGTATGAAGTAGTTATACAGGCAGCCATAGGGAGCAAGATAATAGCTCGGGAAAGTGTCAAGGCTATGCGTAAGGACGTCCTGGCCAAGTGTTACGGCGGCGATATTACCCGTAAGAAAAAACTGCTGGAGAAACAAAAAGAGGGTAAAAAGAAAATGAAGCAAATCGGCCGAGTTGAAGTACCCAAAGACGCCTTCATGAGCGTAATGAATATAGAAAATGACTAAAATTAAGAATTCGCCCGTTATGGGCGTATACATTCATATCCCCTTTTGTATTAAAAAATGCAATTATTGTGACTTCTTTTCCATTCCATATTATGATAAATCTTATCTGGATAAATACACTCAGGCTCTGCTAAACGAAATCAAAGTGCGGGGGCAACAAATGCCATCGGTGCAGCTGGAGAGCATATACCTGGGTGGGGGTACCCCCAGCCTGCTTAACGGGCAGGAGCTTAAATCTATCCTGCAAACCATCACCCATGAATTTAACCTTTTACCAGATGCCGAGATTAGCCTGGAAGCCAACCCGGCTACCCTGGATAAAATTAAGCTGGCACAAATGGAGGGAGCGGGAATAAACCGCATTTCTTTGGGAGTGCAAAGCTTTTTTGATGATGAATTGGCCCTGCTGGGACGAGTTCATAACGCTAAAGCGGTTTTAGAAACTATAGAACTATTTCATACCCGGGGCTGGAAAAACTTTAATCTGGATTTAATCTATGGTTTGCCGGGGCAATCTCTGGACAAATGGATGCAGAGCCTGAAACAGGCGGTGGATTGCGGTCCTGCTCATTTATCACTATACCTGCTGCAGCTGGAGGAACAGACTCCTATGGGAAAAAAAGTAGCCGGTGGCCGGCTTAAGATGCTGGATGAGGATGATGAATGGTATATGTTTGACCAGGCCATGGAATACTTGGAAGGTAAGGAATTTGAGCATTATGAGATATCTAACTTCTGCCGACCTGGGTATGAGTGTCGTCATAACTTACGCTACTGGCAAGCAGAAGAATACCTGGGCCTGGGTGCCGGGGCGGTAAGCTTTGTAAACGGAAGTCGCTGTATCAATGAACCCCAGCTACAGCAGTATATTGATGCTTTATCGACCGGTAAACAATGGCCGGTTAAGGAATTGGAAGATATGTCGGAACGAGAATTAATGATTGATGCCCTTATACTGGGCCTGCGTTTATGTGCAGGAATTGACTTAAACCAGTTTAAACAACGTTTCGGGGTAGATATTACCAGCGATTATAAAGAAATAATTGCGTACTATAGAGACAGAGGATTATTGAATATAGCAAATGGTCACCTTAAGTTTACTAAAGCCGGTTATTTTCTATCTAATCAGGTTTTATGCCAGTTTATGGCCTAATTCGAAGGCTTGACAAAGGGTTAAACAGGTGCTATTTTTTAGTAAATACTGATTAGCACTCAATAAGAGAGAGTGCTAACAGGCAGGTGAGAATAATGACACTGGATGAAAGAAAAAAAGTGATTCTGGAGTCAATTATTAGGGATTATGTGGAAACCGCGGAACCAGTTGGCTCCCGGGCGATGGTTAAAAAACATGGCCTGAAAATAAGTGCGGCTACGGTACGTAATGAAATGTCCGACCTGGAGGACATGGGTTACCTGGAACAGCCGTATACTTCGGCTGGCCGTATTCCTTCCCAGAAGGGTTTTCGCTATTATGTCGATTGCATGATGGAACAGGAAAACCTGGATGAAAAAGAAACCGAGGTTTTGCTGCACCTGCTGGATGACAGTTTCGAGGAAGTAAATGATTTGGTGCAAAAAATTGGCCATTTTCTGGCCCAAATAACCAATTATACTTCCTTTGTTATTGTTCCCTCAGTTCGCCTGAGCAAGTTTAAATACCTCCAGCTTATCCCTATTGAACCGGGCAAGGCTCTGGTGTTATTGGTAACTGACCTGGGTGTGGTTATGCATCGCAATATTGAAGTACCGCAGTCAATTACCGCTCCGGACCTGGAGTTAATTGGCCGCATGTTTAACCAGGTTTTGGCCGGAAAGAAAATAACCGAGATACAGCGCAGTGACTTGCAGCAGTTACGGGATGAATTAAAGCAACGCCGCAAGGTGATTGATCGCGCCCTGGAAGCAATTGAGAGTCTGCTGGATAATTCCAATGAAGAAAGGGTAATCATCAGCGGAGCTCTTAATATTATGAACGAGCCCGAGTTTAAGGATGTAGATAAACTTAGAAAGATACTGGCTTTTTTGGAAGAGGAAACTCGACTGATGGAAATGTTGCCGGAATCTCTAGGTGATGAGGTTGATATAAGGATTGGACAGGAAAATCAGTCCGAAGACTTTAAAGAATTGAGTTTCGTCTTTGCCGGATACGAGACCCAGGGGGAACAGGGGAAAATGGGTTTAATGGGCCCGGTACGTATGGAGTACTGGAAGGCTGTGGGCAGTCTGGATTCAGTTCGCGACATCATTGAAGAAATAATAAAAAAACGCTTTTAGCCAGGAGGTAATTATGCCAGATAAGCTCCTTGCCGGTAATTCGGAAAAAGACGATAAATTTCAAACTCTGCTGACCAACACCAGTGTGGCCCGGATTATATCATCAACCGTAGAGGGTACTATTGGTCCCCGAGGTCTGGATATAATGATGGTGGATCGTTTTGGTGACGTGGTGGTAACCAATGATGGGGTAACCATACTAAAATATATGGATGTCACCCACCCGGTAGCCCAAATGATTATCAATGCGGCCCGCGCTCAGCAGGTAGAAGTTGGAGACGGTACTACTACCGCTACCATAATTGCCGGGGCTTTGGTGGCTGAAGGGACCGCCCAGGTTTTAAAAGGGGTACCGGTTACCCGGGTTATAGAAGGAATTAACCATGGTATAGAGGTAACCCTGAAAAACGTAGAAGAAACTAGCTTTAAAATCGAATCCCTGGAAGATGAGAGGCTATTTGACATTGCTCTTATTGCCGGACGGGGGCAGCAGGATCTGGCTGGATTGGTGGTGGAAGGTGCCAGGCTGATAGGAATGGATAAACTTCTGGAGGCCGATTTTAAATTTGCGGATACCGTTAATGCCCGCGAAGGTACCGAAAACCAGGTTTTTAAAGGGGTATTGTTAAACAAACAACCCTTGAATAAAGAAATGCCTGCCGCTGTTGAGAATGCTGTAATTTTAGTTGTGGATGATGATTTACGGCCCGAGGATTTGGACCGGGAAGCCATGAAGACGGAGTCTGGTTTTCAGTATTATCTCAAGGCTCGTCAGCAATATGAAGAGGGTTTAAATCAGCTTAGCCAACTGGGAGTTAATTTGGTAGTAGTGGACAGGAGTATAGATAGTTTGGGTGAAGAGATACTCACCGAAGCCGGCATAATGGCTCTACAAAGAGTTTCCTCACGGGAACTGGAAAAGCTTTGTCAGCATAGTGGAGCCCGTAAGGTAAAGGCCAGTGCCTTGAACCGGTCGGTAGAAACTTTAAAGAGTTGCCTGGGTTATGCCCAGATGGTAAAAGTTGATGAAAAACTTAAACATACGTGCATTTATGGGGGCAAGGGTGAAAATTTGGCTACTCTGATTGTAGGTGCCTCTACCGGGGAGGTTGTAGATGAAAGGGAACGTATGGCCCGGGATTCGGCATCTGCTCTGCAGGCAGCCCTGCGCGGTGGCATTGTACCTGGAGGCGGGGCCCTGGAAATTTGGCTGGCAGGTAAACTGGAGGAACTAGCCCGGGAAGCCGGAGGGATGAGTTCTTATGGCATACTGGCCTTGCGGGAAGCTCTACTAAAACCCTTTACCTGTATGGCCAGTAATTCCGGTTTTAATCCCCTGGATAAACTGGGTAACATAATTGCTGCCCAGAAGAAAGCTGATAAGAATAGCATATCCTTTGATGCAGACAGCGGGGAGCTGATAGATGTATTGCGAAATGGTATATTTGATCCGACTCCGGTAAAGCGTTATGCTATTAAAACTGCCGGGGAAGTGGGGAGTGCGATATTGCGCATAAATACGGTTATCAAAATGAAGAATGACGAATTAGACCCTGACAACATAGATATAATGGAATAGAGGTGATTAATATCCATGGAAAACAAGGATATGGAAATGCCAGAAGAAATGCAGGAAAAGTTATGGTCTGATAAAAAAAATGGGAGTGAAACGGCAGACCAGGAAAACGAAGTGGATGAAATCACTGCCCTAAAAAATGAACTGCAAAAGAGCCAGGAGGAAAACCAAAAAAACTACGATCTTTACCTCAGAGCCCTGGCGGAGTTGGATAATTTCAAAAAGCGGGCAGCCCGGGATAAAGAAGAATACAGCAAATTTGCTCTTCTTCCCTTGATTAAAAAACTGCTGCCGGTAATCGATGATTTGGAAAGGGCCCTGGCTCAATTTAGTAACAGCAAGGACCTGGAAGGCTTGAGCAAGGGTGTAGAGATTATTACCCGGAGTCTGCAGGAAATTATTAAGAACGAAGGGGTTGAACCGATAGAAGCTCTGGGACAGGATTTTGACCCTCAATATCACCAACCATTGATAGTCGAGGAAAGCGGCGAGCACCCCGAAAATACCATTATTGAGGAATTTCAAACCGGGTATATCCTTCATGGCCGGGTTATAAGGCCCAGCCTGGTGAAGGTGAGCAAATAAAACGCAATTTTTTATAATTAATCTGGAGGTGTTGTAAATTGAGTAGGGTTGTCGGGATTGACCTGGGTACTACCAACTCCTGCATTGCTGTCATGGAAGGCAGTGAAGCGACTGTTATTGCTAATGCCGAGGGTGAACGTACTACCCCTTCAGTAGTTGGTTTTTCCAAATCTAATGAGAGATTGGTGGGGCGTATTGCCAGGCGGCAGGCTATTACCAACCCTGAAAGAACTGTAGTATCCATAAAAAGAAGGATGGGTACTGATTATAAAGTGGATATTGATGGCAAGAAATATACTCCTCAGGAAATTTCAGCTATGATTTTGCAAAAGATGAAAACTGATGCGGAAGCTTATCTGGGTGAGAAAATAACCCAGGCAGTAATAACGGTTCCGGCTTATTTTACTGATTCTCAGCGTCAGGCTACTAAGGATGCCGGTAAAATAGCAGGTTTGGAAGTCTTAAGAATTATAAACGAGCCTACCGCAGCCGCTCTGGCCTACGGTTTGGATAAAGATGAGACCCAGACCATTTTGGTTTTTGACCTGGGTGGAGGAACCTTTGATGTTTCCATACTGGAAATCGGAGATGGTGTATTTGAAGTAAAAGCTACCAGTGGTAATAACCGTTTAGGCGGGGACGATTTTGATGATAAAATCATTAACTGGCTGGTAGATGAGTTTAAAAAAGATAATGGCATTGATTTACGTAGTGACAAAATGGCTATGCACCGCCTGAAAGAGGCAGCGGAGAAAGCTAAACATGAGTTATCCGGGGTAATGAGTACTGATATAAATATCCCCTATGTAACTGCTACCCAGGATGGTCCTCTGCACCTGGAGCGCACTTTGACCCGGGCCAAATTTAACGAAATGACCGCCGACCTGGTGGAAAAAACTATGGGACCCCTGCGTCAGGCTATGAAAGACTCGGGTTTAAAGTCTACCCAAATTGATAAAGTGATACTGGTGGGAGGCTCTACCAGAATACCGGCAGTACAGGATGCTATTAAGAATTTTACCGGCAAAGAACCCTTCAAGGGTATTAACCCGGATGAAGTGGTGGCGGTAGGTGCGGCTATTCAGGCTGGGGTGCTGTCGGGGGAAGTTACCGATGTGGTATTGCTGGATGTCACCCCATTATCTCTGGGAATTGAAACTCTGGGTGGGGTCTTTACCCGGATTATTGAACGTAATACTACTATACCTACGGCCAAGAGCCAGGTATTTACCACTGCGGCCGACAACCAGACTTCGGTAGACATTCATGTATTGCAGGGTGAAAGGAAAATGGCGCAGCATAACGTAACCCTGGGCCGGTTCCAGCTTGCCGGTATTCCATCGGCACCCCGGGGTGTACCACAGGTAGAAGTTACCTTTGATATTGATGTTAACGGAATAGTTCACGTAACTGCTAAAGACCGGGCTAGCGGTAAAGAGCAAAAGATTACCATTACTTCCTCCAGCGGACTTAGCGATGATGAAATTGAAAAAATGGTTCAAGATGCTGAGAAGTTTGCGGAAGAGGACGAAATACGGCTGAAAGAAATTGAGACCAGAAATAATGCCGATAGTATGATTTACCAGGCGGATAAGACCCTGAAAGAATTTGCTGATAAGATAGATGAGGAATCCAAGAGCACGATTGAGTCTGCTAAAGAGGAACTTAATCAGGCTTTGCAGGGGGACGATATGGCGGAAATCGAAGCTAAGACTGAAGCTCTAACTGAAGCCATCTATGCCTTTACGGCCAAAATGTATGAAAACATAAATCAGCAACAGGATTCGGAACCGGGTTCCGATGAGGTGTTTGACGCTGATTATAACATTCCCGATGATGATGATGACAAATAAAGGAAAACCCTTGCTAGTCTGGTGTTTATTAAACTATAATTTAATAGTGATGCCACTGCAAAAAGTTATAAATATGCATTAGTGTGCACAAATATACCGCTCAGCTACGTTAAAAGCGACCGAATGGTTGTAGGGAACGACCCCCGTGTCGTTCCGAATCAGGCTTTGTATATTTATACAACCCTTATGAACAAAAAGGGTTTTTGCAGTAGAGTCAATAGTTTAAAGATTAAAAATATTTGCCCCTGGTTTGGGCATAAAATATACAGGGGCCCTGGACTTGGGAGGAGGATAGTACCCGGAAGCTTCTATCGTTTCCGGGTTACCCTGTTTTTCAGGAAGGTGGGGAATAATGGCCACAAAACGAGATTTCTATGAGGTTCTGGGAGTATCCAAAAATGCTACGGCGGAGGAAATTAAAAAAGCTTACCGCCAGGCGGCGCGAAAATATCATCCTGACGTTAACCGGGATGATCCCAATGCTGCCGATAAGTTTAAAGAGGTAAACGATGCCTATGAGGTTCTGAGCGACGATAACAAAAGGGCAGCTTATGACCGCTTTGGGCATGATGCCTTTGATCCAACCCGTAACCCCGGGGGATTCGGCGGAGGGTTTGGTGGTTTTGGCGACATGGGTGGCTTTGGCGATATCTTTGACCTTATCTTTGGTGGTACTGGCGCTGCTGGAAGGCGTACCCGTACCGGACCACAGCGGGGTGCGGACCTGGAGATGCGCCTGGAGGTTAACTTTGAAGATGCGGTTTTTGGCATGGAAAAGGATATTGAACTGCCGCGGGTGGAAAAATGCGATAAATGCAATGGCAGTGGTGCCGAACCTGGTTCCGATGTTAAAAAATGTCCTGATTGCCATGGTAGTGGGCAGGTACGCAGTGTACAGAGCACACCTTTTGGACGCTTTGAAACTGTACGTCCCTGCAACCGGTGCCATGGTGAAGGAAAAATTGTTGAGAAACCCTGCTCTGCCTGTCGGGGTAATGGTCAGGTCAGAAAAACTCGTAAGATTCAGGTCAGGATTCCCGCCGGTGTAGATAGTGGTTCCCGCTTAAGAATTCAAAATGAAGGCGAACAGGGTATTCGCGGTGGCCCATCCGGGGATCTATATATAATCATACTGGTACGGCCGCACCCGCGCCTGCAAAGAGACGGCTATAATTTGATTACCACCCAGAGCATTGATTTCGTGCAGGCAGCCTTGGGTACACAGGTGGAGATACCCCTATTGGGCGGAGCCAGCCATGTACTAAATATCCCTGAAGGCACCCAACCGGGTGATATTATTACGGTAAAGGGTAAAGGAATACCGTATCTCCACAGCCATCGCCAGGGAGATTTGCGGGTAATAATTGAAGTAACTATCCCCAAACGTTTGAGCAAGAAACAGAGGGAACTACTGATGGCCTTTAATGATGACAACGAAGAGGATAAGGCCGGTAAGAAAGGACTATTTGATAAATTCAAAGATGCAATGGGATAAGGCAAAACAAGACGGTTCGAGACTGCTGAAAAAGTCTCTCAGTGCGTCATTCTGAGCGTTAGCGAAGAATCTAGTTAGCAGAAGATGCAAATATTACGGACTCCAAAAGGAGATCCTTCGTCGCCTTTGGCTCCTCGGGATGACATTTATGATACTTTTTCAATGGTTTCGGATGGTTTTCTTGTTTGCTAAGAAGATAGAGGTGCAAATATGAAATGGAAAGAAATCAGCGTACTTACCGAAGGCATATGTGTCGAAGCTATAGCCGGTATATTTCACCGTTTGGGATCAGGTGGGGTAGTTATCGAAGATCCCCAGGCAGCTCGAAAATATGTTAATGCTGAGAACTGGGAATCCCGGTCGGTATCGCCAGATTTCCTGGATCATGAATTTGTGGTGGTAAAGGCCTATTTTCATGAAGATAAAGATATTATGGATGAGTTCTATTCCTGCCTGGAAGTAGTGAAGGATAACTTTGACCACCCCAAACTCAAGGTCTTTATAGATGAAGTAAAAAATGAGGATTGGGAACAGTCCTGGAAAAAATATTACCATACCTTTAAAGTTGGTGAGCGGCTGGTAATCAAACCATCCTGGGAAGATTACCTCGTCCAGGATGGGGAAGTTGTAATTGAAATAGACCCGGGCATGGCCTTTGGAACTGGTATCCATGCCTCTACCCGATTTTGCCTGCGCTTTGTTGACCAGTATGTCAAAGGTGGGGAATATATAGTAGACGCCGGATGTGGTTCTGGTATCCTTTCCATTGGTGCAGCCAAATTGGGGGCTAGCTCCATATTTGCTATGGACATTGATGATGTAGCAGTTAAAGTGGCCCGGGAAAATATCCTGCTAAATGGCTTACAGGATATTATCGAAGTTCAAGAGGGAGATATAGTAGAGGTATTACACATTAAGAAAGCCGATATGATACTGGCTAACATAACTGCTGAAGTAGTAACCTATCTTATCCCAGAAGCCGCCAAAGTACTACCCTCTGGAGGCTATTTTTTCGGCTCCGGCATAGTAGACAGCCGCTGGCCCGGAGTACAACAACAACTACAAAAACACGGTTTTATTATAGAACAAGTACTAAGTGACGTAGACTGGATAGGCGTCGCCGCCCGCAAAGCATAGGGAAGCAAGGGGACGGTTCTTTTGCTTCCTTGCAAGGAAGCAAAAGAACCGTCCCCTTGCTTCCCTGCCGTCAGGAGAGTGTGAGCAGGATGTACCGCTTTTTTATTTCTCCCCAGAATATAAAAGGAAATACCGTAAGCATAGACCCGGAAGAAGCCAGGCATATAGAAAAAGTCCTGCGCCTGACCGTCGGGGATGTCGTCGTATGTTTTGATGGAAGTGGACAGGAATACCAGGTTAGGCTGGAAGGCAGGGAAAACGGTATTCTTACCGGCCAAATAATCCAAACCAGTTTGCGGGAAAGCGAACCGGTATTAAAACTTTACCTGGCCCAGGGTATAGCCAAAGGCGAAAAAATGGACACTATAATACAGAAATCAGTGGAGATAGGTGTAACTGATATTTACCCGGTAAGCTGTGAGCGCAGCGTAGTGCGCTTGACGGGGGACAAGGCTGAAAAAAAGGTACAGCGCTGGCAATCCATTGCTCGTGAAGCCTGTAAACAGTGCCGCCGTAATCTAATCCCACAGGTTATGCCGGTAATGAATTTTACCTCCCTGCTTGAAAAAATCGGTGATAAACCAGCCATAATGCTATATGAGAATGAGGAGCAGACTAGCCTGAAATCTCTATTGAAAAACCAGTTAAGAGAGATAAGCGGACAGGAATTGTTTCTACTTATTGGTCCCGAAGGCGGTTTTTCATCCCAGGAAGTTGAAGCTGCAAGTCGGCAGGGAATATATACCGCCTCCCTGGGGCCCAGAATCTTAAGAACCGAAACCGCCGGCCTGGCCGCCGCCAGCATAATCCTCTACGAATACGGAGATCTGGGATAACGGAAGCAAGGGGACGGTTCTTTTGCTTCCTTGCAAGGAAGCAAAAGAACCGTCCCCTTGCTTCCGCCGTGATATACCTGAAGGAGTAAATATACTGTGAAGAAAATCGCCTTTTACACCCTGGGCTGCAAGGTTAACCAGGTGGAAACCGAGCAGCTTAAAGAAGAATTTATCCACCGGGGTTATGAAATAGTTGATTTTACTGACGAAGCTGATGTTTATTTGATAAACACCTGCACCGTCACCCATGTTAGTGACCGAAAATCCAGAGCGGTTATACGCCGGGCAGCGCGACATTCCCATGCCTTGGTGGTGGTTACTGGGTGCATGGCTCAGGTTGCCGCTAAAGAGTTGGTCGGTATTGAAGGAATAGACCTTATAGTAAGTAATCTGGATAAAGAAAATGTTGCTGATATTATTGAAGAATTAGACCCAGAGCAAGAAAAACCAGTAATAATTGAGCGTTTAACAGATAAGGATAGAAAACTAAGGCCGGTACTATACTCCCAGCTCCATGAACGTACCCGGGCCTTTGTAAAGATTCAGGATGGCTGTGAGAGTGGGTGTTCCTATTGCATTGTACCCCGCGCCCGTGGCCCGGTACGCAGCAAGTTGCCGGAACATGTCCTACAGGAAATAGAACAGCTACTTACCCTGGGTTACCGAGAAATAGTCTTAACTGGTATCCATACCGGTTTTTACGGCAAAGACCTGGAAAATTGGGACCTATTTCGGCTCTTGGACAAAATCCTGACTGAAATAGGAGGCGATTATCGCCTGCGCTTGAGCTCATTGGAGCCACTGGAAGTTAGTCAGGAACTTATGGACCTCATAGCCGACAATTCCCGGATGTGCCGCCATTTTCACATACCCCTGCAGAGCGGCAGCAACGACATACTTAAAGAAATGAACCGGCGCTACAGCCGGGAATATTATCATGACCTGCTGCAGGGAATCGCCGCCCGCATACCCAGTGTAGCCCTTACCACCGATGTTATGGTAGGTTTCCCCGGTGAAGATGAAAAAGATTTTCAGGATACCTACGACCTTATAGATAGCCTGCCTTTTATGGATTTGCATGTCTTCCCTTATTCCAGGCGCCCCGGCACCAGGGCTGCATCTATAACACCACAGATTTCACCACAGGAAAAACAAGCCCGCAGCCAGAAACTGCTGAACCTGGCTCAGAGAAAACACGATGACTTCATCGCCAGTCAGATAGGGCAGGAACTTACCCTGTTGGTTGAAAAGCAAACTGGAGAACAGGAATACACAGGTCTTAGTGACAACTATATCGAAGTCAGCTTCCAGTCTCCCCAGGACCTGCGCGGTGAACTTGTCCGAATAAAGCTTGTCAAGACGGGGACGGGATTGTTGACAACCCGTTAGATATAATCGTTCAAGATTATTGTTGGTAACAAGGTTGTGGCTTTGTGCATTAGTTTAAGATCATTTCCCAGTAACAAGTCACTTTGAGCATTCAAAGCAGTAGCCAGGATAATGGCATCAGGTAGCCTGGTATCGAGATTAGCACGAATTTCTGCTGCCTTACGGCTGATTTCCCTGCTAACCGGGATTATTGTTATATTGGGAAATTCATTAAGGAAAAGCATTACTGCTTCAATTGCATCTGTATCACCTGAACGATATGGTTTAACCAGCAATTCAGCCTCAGAAATTACAGAAACCGCAACATTCAGGTGCCCCCCTTCTATCATTTCGAACAATGGAGTCAGTAATTCAACGAATTCTGGAACACCGTCAAGAAAACAAATGATAGTATTGGTGTCGAGCATAAGATTGGTATGTGTGGAGATATCTTCCATAAACTGGTCTACTTTTGCCATGCTTCACGTTCCTTTTCTACGTAGTTATCAACCTCAGTAGCCTTTTGCCCATACAATCCCCTGGTGGATCCCATCAGCGCTTTGGTCATACTCTCCGGTCGGGGCTTCATCACTATGCGGTCATCTTCAACTTCCACCAGCAGTTTTTGTCCCTCCTTAAGTTCCAAAAAGCGAAAGATCTCTATCGGAATCGTTATCTGCCTCTTACTGGAAATAGTCACACTGGATTTCATAGAATGCCTCCTTATTTGAAATATGATTGTAAGAATATTATACTAATACCAAGCCCAGGTATCAATAGCACATCAAACACCCTGTACAGCGTCGTTAGCCTGGATTAAAAGATAAGCAAATAGACCGTTTTACTTGGGAAGACCATTGCTGTCGCCTACTGGTAGGAATGCAAAGACCGGAAGAAGAACTCCTGCGAAAAGCCCTGGCTACACCCTGGCTAAAAGATTCGGTAGAGTTAAGTCTTACGAAGAATGGATTCACCCGCGAATTGTTGAAAATGCTCTGGAATTACTTAGAAAAGAAATACCCAAATATCAAGATAAAATTAAATCAGTACATTTTTGCTTTACTACTGACCCGTTTATGTACGGATATAAAGAAATTGAGGATTTAACGCTGCAACTGATTGAAATGCTAAATCAGGCAGGCATTAAGTGTACCGTAGTAACCAAAGGATGTTTACCGGTTAGATTGGCGGATCTTGGTAAAGAGAACGAAGTAGGAATTACATTAATATCTCTTAATGAAATGTTTCGGCAAAAATATGAACCATTTTCGGCTCCCTATAAAGAGAGAATTGATTGTCTGCGAACCCTGCATGATCGCGGCTTAAAAACCTGGGTAAGTATCGAACCATATCCAACGCCCAATATATTGGATCAGAACTTTAGTGAAATATTAGAAACTGTTTCTTTTGTTGATAAAATTATTTTCGGAA
Organism: uncultured Syntrophomonas sp.; assembly: GCA_964489585.1. Classification (GTDB taxonomy): domain Bacteria; phylum Bacillota; class Syntrophomonadia; order Syntrophomonadales; family Syntrophomonadaceae; genus UBA4844. The sequence continues at coordinate 20,485 of CAZAZH010000001.1, read as the reverse complement.
GCTCAATTACAATAGCTCATGCTCAAAGTACCCTGACCGTTATGAATATTATAATCAGCTAAGCCAACAGGTTATAGATTTTTGCCGGGAAAATAATATGGAATATCATATTAAAGAAGGAACAATATCAAATAAGGTTCGGGAAACGTTATGAGATGGTGTTTTAGACCCAAATATCCACTACCCATATATTTCGTTCCGTACGCAGGTCAATAAAGCGTTCTCCGATGCTAACCAGCGGGCGAGAAGGCTCATCTTCAAAGGTTCTGATTACGGTGGCCAGTTCCCCGGTATTAAGTAGTACCTGTTCCCCGGGAAGAACATCTAAAATATATTTTAGCAATTTGTGACTTATTAAGGGATTCAGATGACCCGCCGTTAAGGCCATTATTTCTTCGATAGCTGGAAACATAGGTATACAATTGCGATAGAAGCGCTCCGAGGTCAAAGCATCAAACACATCTGAGACGGCGACAATCTGGGAAAATAGATGGATATCATTGCCCCTCTTTCCTTCAGGATAACCACTGCCATCCAAATGTTCATGATGTTTGTAATACCGAAAGTGCCACCCGAGAATCAGTGAAATGCATTTTTTTCACAATTTCATGGCCTAAAAGGGGATGGCAATGGATGAGTTTCCATTCATTATCATCCAGTTTTCCGGGTTTGTTTAATACGTCCAGGGGAATACGACATTTACCGATATCATGTAAAATTCCAGCTGAACCCAGAATCTTAAGGTCTTCAGTCGGTATATTCATTGTTTGGCCGAGCTTAATTGCTAATACTGAGACAGCAACAGAATGCTGGTAAGTATATTCGTCACGGCTACGCAGGTTACGCAGGCAAGAAAGAATATTGTTAGTTTCCTGCACATGGGGATATAGCAAATCAATCGTTTGTTCCACCTGGTGTCGGCTAGCTTCACCGCCCTGCATAAGGGTATCCATAACGTTACGGAATTCCTCTACTGCATTCAAATAGGCAGAAGGAAGAGCGCTCTTGTCTTTTACAGGTCCATCGCCCTCAATTACATAGACAGTGTTGTATTCCAAGCGAAGCAAGCTTTGCACGTGGGAAGGCTGTAAAACTGTATCCTTGGGTAACAGAAGACGCCCCTTTACATCGTAAATATCACGGGCCAGGGTTTTTCCTATGGGTAAGCTGGTTAAAGAAATACCTATCACCCTGCCAACCTCCTTTTGGTAAACAGAGTAAATATTTACCATTATAACATAAACTTTAAAGAAAATACCATTCCTACTCTGGGTGAAGGAATGGTTCTGTGGAATAATTCTTGCCAAAGGGAACAAATTGTTACAATCAGACGTCTAACTACTAATAATGCGGAAAGGGGCATCAATACACAAAGTTTTCTATAACTTTAGTATTAAGATAATAGGCCAGGTACTGCTTTTTTAATGTACCTGGCTTTTGATTTGCAGATTTGGAGGTGAAATAGATATATGATTTACATTAATGCTCTATGGCAAAACCTGATAACACCTGTAACTGTTTTATTGAGCATGATTGGCCTTTACCAGGTAGAAATCTTAAACCTGGCAGCTATTTTTGGCTTAAACCTGCTGAGCACTACGTTAGGTAATCTGAAAACTATCCTTCTGACCAAGAGGGTTATGAAGCTGGTTTATGTTACCACTTTTATAGATGCTATGGTGTTTGCTCTGGCTTTTAAATGCCTGGCTACTTCTTCCAGCCTGGTATTCCTGGTGTTCTTTGCTGCCGGCAGGTTAAGCGGGGTCTACCTGGGAAGCTTAATTGAGAGCAAACTGGCTCTGGGTACCCTGGAGGTCAGTATTCATAAACATTGGCAAGAGGGGATTAAACTGGCTGACCAGCTTCGTACCCTGGGATATTCGGTGACCACCTTTAAGGGTTACGGAATTAATGGTAACGACCGGTTGGTTATTACCGTCATCATTCCTCGTCGGGAATTGACCGAGTTAAAACCTCTGTTGGGCAGTAGTGTTAACATGACAGTTAAGGATGTTAGCAAGACCTACGGTAAAATCGGCCGGGTTCAGACAAACGTTTAGAGTTAGACCGGGACGTTCTTTCTGTAACAGTTTTCAATGTACTATTGTTTGTTACGGAATGAACGTCCCGGTGTACACAGCTGTAAAAGTGTCTAGTTTTCGGGTACGGTTTCAAACCGCAGTTCAACCTTGAATAAATCCCCATCGATCTTGATAGAGAACTTACCGCCGCAGACTTCGGTGAAGGTTTGGGCAATGGATAGTCCCAGCCCTGACCCTTCGCTGCTTCGAGATTGATCTCCACGCGCAAAGCGTTGCAGTATTTCGTCTTCATCGAAGGTCATTTCGTAGTTAGCCGTATTTTTGATGGTGGCCGTTACTTCTTTACTACTTACGGTTAAATCAACAAATACCCGTGAACCTGAAAGAGAGTACTTCAGTGTGTTCACAATCAGGTTTTCCAAGACCCGGTATAGTTTTTTGCCATCACTGGTAATGTACACGGGTTCATCAGGGATATTAATCCGGAAAGTGAGACCGGAGGCTGTAATTGGTTCTTCCATGTCCGCCAGGGCCTGCTTAACCAGACGGGCTAAATCGATTTTCTCCATATCCAGGGCCAGGTTGTTACTGCTGGCCTTGGACAAATCGAATAAATCCTGGATCAGGTTCTTCAAATGCTCCGACTTTTGGGCCAGAATTCCAATGTAATCGTTTATATGTTCAGGTAGCCCGTCTTCTTTGTTCAGCAGATCAACATAGCTGATAATAGATGTTAATGGGGTTTTTAAATCATGTGATACATTAGTAATAAGATCGATTTTCATGCGTTCGGATTTCATCTTCTCGGCTACGGCAATGCCCATACCTTCCTGGATGTAGTTCAGGTTTTGTACGGCAGGATAAATGTCGGCATCTTCTGTAACTTCTAACCTGGTGCTCATATCACCATTTTTGATAAGCTCAATGTGATCCATTAGTTTGCCAAGGTCGCTTACCGTTTCAGTGTAGCGCTTCAGATAGCGATAAATGAGGTATATTCCTGCACCAGCTATCAGAAAGGCCAGCAGTAAAGTCCCTCCGCTTGAACCAGTCAGAACAAAGATAACCGATATCAGGGCCAGAACTGCCTCTACTCCAACCAACATATACGCTCGTTTCAGCATCAACTTTTGCCAGGGATACCCTTTTTCATATTTTCGGTACCTGGTTAAAAGGGAGTTAATCGCGTTGTGGGTAAAAAAGTTTTTGCCGTTGACGATCAGGTCAATGAGTATAAGGTAAAACCACCAGAAGCAAGCAATTATCATGCAACTTGCAAAGGCAACACCCAGTACCTGGTCAACTGGAACCCTCCAACCTGTATAATAGTTGAAGGCAAATCCCCCAAAAAACATTAAAACCAGGAGGGAAAGCAATAGCTTAACTTCCAGCCACATCCGACCCATCCAGGAGGCCAGCTTACGGTCAAATTCACGCTTAGATGGACGATTAATTATTGCAAAAACCAGCAGTAACAGTCCCAGTACCAGGAAGCCTGTATAAATCCAGCCAATGATAGACAGGAACTGCTGATCCCCATAGTATTTAGAATGAGCGTAAGGGTTTTCCACCAGGTTATCCCTGACTGCCAGCAAGACTTGGACATTAGACAAATATTTGGGAGTAAGGTCATAGATATAACCATGAAATATTCTCTGGTAGCCGCTGTCCAGTCTCTGTATATCAATTGGTTTACCATGGTCAATTACCCGCAGCTTTTCCCCATCAAAATACCAGCAGTAGCTATATCCGGCAGGTAAGGCCGGTGTCTTTCCTGAATCAGAAAGAGAAGACGGCTCCGGCGTGATATTCTGTACTAGAAAGTTGTTATTTTTGTTTACCGCATAATACTTCAGGTTTTCTCCCTCATTATCCAGGAATCCTTTAGTTGTTTCCATGGTATCGTCATCATGAGCTGAAGGGTCAGCTACCAAAGAGAAGAGCCGCCCATAATAGTCAGCTGTCCGCTGCTTGAAGGCAGTGCTGTTTTTATAATCAGTAAAAGGGGCCTTCAAGACCTCCCAATTTCCTCCTGAATACCCTAATACAGCAAAAAAAGTAATTAGCAGGCCGAGCATAATACTAACGGCCAGAAAAAAGCACAGCCAGGCTGTTAATGGTTTAGATTTTTTCAATTTTGTATCCAATGCCCCATACCACCTTTAAGTATTCAGGCTCTTTCGGGTTTATCTCGATTTTCTCCCGGATGCGACGAATATGTACCATAACCGTATTTTCCACCCGGTAGGCCGGTTCTTCCCAGATCCGCTCATAAATTTCCTCAGCCGGGAAGATGCGTCCGGGAAAACGCATTAATAGTTCCACAATCTTCGTTTCCGTGGCGGTCAATCTAACCGGTTCGCCATCAACCGTCAGGGTATGGCTTTCCAGGTCAAAACACAGCCCACCCGATTGCAGAAGGTTTGCCCGGTTTGTGACATTGACGTCTCCCAGGCGCAGATAGCGCCTTAACTGCGACTTGACCCGGGCCATAAGCTCCATAGTATTGAAAGGCTTGGTAACATAATCATCGGCACCCATGGAAAGCCCCAGTATTTTATCCGTATCTTCGGATTTGGCAGATAAAATGATTATGGGAATGTTCTTCTCTTCACGAATTTTCAGGGTTGCCGATAGCCCGTCCAATTTTGGCATCATCACATCCAGGATAATCAACTGGATGTTCTGGGCGCTGACAATATCGAGCGCCTGTAATCCATCATAGGCTTTTAGTACCTCATACCCCTCATTCTGGAGGTTGATGGCGATGGCATTAACGATTTCCCGGTCATCATCGACCACCAGGACCCGTTGTTTTTCCACAATATCACCACCTTTCGTTTTCATAAACAGTAAACCCAAGAACCTTAGCTATACCTTAATGGGCAAGGCTGACAAAAAACCGGACAAATTTCTTAAGAATTTCTTACTTTGTTCTGGAGCAAGTGCATTATAAGCTCAATCTCATTATAATGTACCGTTCGTTATAGTAAGATAAGAAAAAAATGTTCACATGTAAAAAAGAAACGTTTACGTAGGCTATTAGCTAGGAAATATGTAAGAATGGTTGAAAGGCGGTAGAGGTATCAATATGCTGTAAATTTACCGCCTGGCCAGTAGCGGGAAAAAACTAACCATGATACAAATACAAAACAGAAAGTTTCACGTGAAACATTTGGGTCAAACTGGAAACCATTACCCCGATACGATTAGTATCTATTGGAGCGAGAATTTAATATTTCATTTTTGATCGCATAACATGTAAGGGATATATAGTTTGCCGCATTAAGATTAAATGTAATAGAATATAATTGTATTATTTTTGGTATGCCGGGAAGGGGAGATAATCGGTGAAAAACCGGACTTTGTGGATTGTTCTTGCAGTTGTGGCCTTAATCCTCATATCAGGCGTTTCCATGTATAATGGCATGGTTAGTACTAATGAAGCAATTGACAGCAAGTGGGGCCAGGTGGAAAATCAGTTGCAGAGGCGCTCTGATCTGATACCTAACCTGGTTGCAACCACCAAAGGTTATGCTGCTCAGGAAAAGGAGATATTTACACAGGTTGCTGAAGCTCGCAGCAAACTGGCCGGAGCCAATACCGTGGGAGAAAAAGCTCAGGCTGATGCCGAGTTGAGTGGTGCCCTGAGTCGCTTGCTGGTAGTGGTGGAAAGATACCCGGAACTTAAATCTGATGCTAACTTCCGCCAATTAGCGGATGAACTGGCTGGAACCGAAAACCGCCTGGCGGTAGCCCGCAAGGACTATAATGATGCAGTGCAGGCGTACAACACCCGCATTAAGAGATTCCCCAGTAATATGATGGCAAATATGTTCGGCTTTACGGCCCGGGAGTACTTTAAAGCTGCTGATGGCACCCAGGAGGTACCACAGGTTCAGTTTTAGCACAGGCCTACTAGTTCATCAGGAGATGATAACGTGCATAAGAAGTTATTACTGTTAAGTCTAATAATGCTACTGGTATTGGCGACCCCTGCGCTGGCAGCTATGGATATACCCCAGCCGGATAGTAATTTTTATTGCCTTGATAAAGCCGACATGCTAACAACGGAAACCGAGAATGCTATCATTAACGCCAGTAAAAACCTGGAACAAAAGACGGGGGCCCAGATTGTAGTTGTCACTATTCCCACTTTGGGAGAAGGGGTAGTTCTGGAGGAATATTCTCTGAAACTCTTTCGCCAGTGGGGAATAGGGGATAAGGAGAAAAATAACGGGGTCTTGTTGCTGATTACCCGGGAAGAAAGAAAAAGCCGGGTTGAAGTAGGCTATGGTCTGGAAGGGACCTTGCCTGATGCCAAGACGGGACGGATTCAGGATAATAATCTAATCCCTTTCTTTAAAGAGGAAAAGTATGACCTTGGTATCATAAATACCTACAATGCGCTTTTAAAGGAAGTAGCCGCAGAATATAATATTCCTTATCAGCCGGCTTCATCCGGCACGTCCAATCAGCAGCCTGCAAACAATAAAAATGACCTGTCCTGGCCAGCTGTCATAGGCATAATAGTGATGTTATATATTATATTCCGGGTGATTCGTTCGGGTGGAGGTTCTTCCGGTGGTCCTCGCAGCGGTGGCGGGGGCGGATACTACCGTGGTGGAGGTGGCTACTTTGGTGGCGGTGGCGGTTTCGGTGGAGGCGGAGGTTTTGGCGGAGGCGGGTCCGCAGGAGGCGGAGGCAGCAGCCGGGGTTGGTAATCGCATTACCCAAAGTATTTTTAATTTAAATATTACGATATAAAAGCCAGGTACTGCTTAGTACCTGGCTTTTAAATTTGATGATTTGCAAGATCTACGGCCACGATGAATCACCGTTAATTTACACTAATTATCATAAATTATGTTTACCAGATGTTCAAAGTTCTTTAATATAGCAGGCACTGGCGTTCAAACGCAGGCCCACGCTCCCTGCGTTTTTGAATAAACAGCTCTCATAGAATGCTATGCACTCATACTGCCGCTCGCAATTTGTCCGCAAAAGAAGTTTGGTATTAGTCCTATTATTTGATAAAATGAATACAAACCTCTAATACATCTATCCATGCAATTAGAGATTTTACCGGAGGGGGTGACTAGATAAGTATGTCGGATTGTTTATTCTGTAAAATTGCAGCTAAAAACATACCATCTGAAATAGTCTACGAAGATGAAACATTAATTGCTATTAAAGATATCAATCCTTCGGCTCCGGTGCACGTTCTTTTAATCCCTAAAAAACATATTGCTTCCCTTAATGATATCGGTACTGCTGACGAATCACTGCTGGGCCATATTCAACTGACAGCTGCCCAAATAGCCAAGGAGCAAAATGTTGCGGCAGATGGATATCGGTTAGTGAATAATTGCGGTGCCATGGGTGGACAGGAGGTTATGCACCTGCATTATCACCTGCTGGGTGGCAGGGAAATGCTCTGGCCTCCGGGCTAAACTTGACTTAATCGGCTATATAATAGTAAAATATATGGGTATTTATTTCAGCCTAGTCGGATGAGGGGAGGGAAACAATGAGCGAAGTTAAAGTAGGAAAAAACGAATCCCTTGATAGTGCTCTAAAGAGATTTAAACGTTCCTGCCAGAAGTCAGGGGTTATGCAGGATATTAGAAAACATGATCATTATGAAAAGCCTAGCATCAGGAGAAAGAAAAAGTCTGAAGCTGCCCGTAAGAAAAGGAAATATTAATAGGTCAGTATTTCAGAATTACCTTCCCGAGCAGCTGAATAAAGACAAATTTATGGTAGTGGTAAGGGATGTATAAAGAATGACCGGTCCGCAGGACATGGGTAGAGTAAAAGCAAGTTGACCATTTAACAGATAAATGGTACGGGGGTTATTTAAAACCGAAAACAGGCTCGGCAAGCTACTACGTTTGCCGGGCTTTTTAATTTTTTTTAAGCTTGAATCTGGGAATGCAGATGTATGATAATAATAGAAATGTAATCTAATAAAGGTTTGTAAGGGGTGAAGGCTATGAGTTTTATGAATAGAGGCATGCAAAATAAAAAACAAAAAAAAGCGGTAATAATAATTGTCGGGGTAGTTATATTATCGTTTTTGGTAAGTATTGTGGCCGTATCATTTTACTAAACTTTACATCTAACCTCCGGGATTTTCCCGGAGTTTTGTTTTTTATGACCCTTTCCAGGCTTTTGCCGGGAGAGGGTCTTATTTTTGAATGTACGGTATTTTATTGACATATATTTGAATGGAAGGTACTGAATAAAGCTTAAAGAATTGGGGGTGCCTTGATGGAAAAACGTAAAGATACTATTCGACAGGCTATGGCAGAGTTTTTGGATATACCCAAGGATCTGGTACTGGATATACCCAAGGTAACGTTAATTGGTAGAAATGAGCTATACATTGAGAATCATCGGGGGGTTATCGAATACAATCTTCATCGCCTGCGGGTAAACTTAAGTCGTGGTTATTTAGAGATTGAAGGAAACGAGCTGGAGATTAAAGCTTTGATGACTGATGAAATGAAAATTACTGGGGAAGTATTGACTATAAAGTATATGGACTAGTGGGAGGGAAGCATGGCTAATAAGTTATTTGAGCAGGTAGGGGGAACTATAAAGGTTGCCCTTAAGGGTAAGAATCAAGAAAAAATTATTAACATGGCGTCCAGCCGGGGAATATTTATATGGGATATTAAAAAAAACGGGGATGATTTAAATTTTAAGGTACGAACCAGCGGTCTGAAAGCCCTGCAGTCTATGAGCGAAGAAAACGGCTATGAACTTGATATAACCGAAAAACAGGGACTACCTTTTTACCGTAACCTGTTTCGCAGAAGAATGGGATTCTTTACCGGGGCCTTAATCTTTATTTTGGCCCTTTATATTATGTCGTCATTTGTTTGGTTTGTAGAAGTTTATGGTAACCAGAAGGTGGAACCCAGTAAAATCCTACTTACCGCGGCTAAACACGGTGTTCATCAGGGAGCAGCCAAATGGAATTTCAGCCATATAGAGGTAGAAGAGGCTATGTTGCGGGATATTAAGGAAATAAGTTATGTCAAGCTTGATATTAGGGGAGTGAAGGCACGGATTCAAGTGGTGGAAAAAATCCTGCCGAAAACCGATATCAGTGGTCCTTGTCACATAGTAGCTACCCGGGATGGGGTTATTGAGGAGGTATTAGCCCTGGATGGCCAGGCCAGTGTTAAGCCTGGAGATGTAGTTAAAAAAGGTGATATTCTCATATCAGGTGTAGTTTTACCTACAAAAAGCCCTTATATAGTTAGTAGCGCAGAGGAACAGGAGGAAGAGCCTCAACCGTATATGGTAAGAGCACGGGGACAAGTTAAAGCCCGAGTATGGTATGAAGGATATGGTGAATGCCGCCTGCACGAAGAAAAGTTGGTTATGAGCGGTAGAAAACTAAGCAAAATATATATTGAAACCCCCTGGAAGACCCTTTTTGTAAAAGGTCCAAGGGAAAAAACTTATGATTTTTATGAGCAAGAAGTTAACAAGAGGATAGTGAAAAGCCCGGCAGGGGAGTTTGGTTTCTTTAGGGTAGAAATGAAAGAGAAGATTAAGGAAACTCGAGATTTTACAGAAAAAGAAGCAGTTAAAATAGCCCGGGAACGGGCTATGAAGACACTGTCTAAGAAAATGGGCAAAAACCTTAAAATTACGGAATCTAGAGTAGATATTCTTTCTCGCCCCAGTGACCCTATATTAAGAGCACGGATTTCAGTTGAAACTATAGAAGATATAGCTATTGCTCAGCCCATAAATATATACCCAAATAGTAATTGATTAGGCATATATGCTATAATAACTAAGATATTGATAGAGTTAATATTTTAAGATGGGTACTCAAATATTTTCTGAGAAATAGGGGGACTTTTATTGGCTGAAAAAGAAGCCAAAATATCACTTAAAGATAATAGTGAAGCTGCCATTTTTTTTGGTAGCGGCGACGATAATTTTAAACATTTGAGAAGTATATGTCCGGCAGATATTTCTGCCCGGGGTGCAGATATTTATATTAAGGGTAATGTCGAAGATGTAAACCTTTCTTTTGATCTGATAAGTAATTTAATTGACATAGTTGAGAGTGAAGAGCAGCTAAATATTAGCGATATCAACTATATGCATAATCTATTGCAGCGGGGGGAAAAGACCAGGCATCGGGACATTGTTTCCGGTACTATTGTAACTACAGCCCGAGGGAAGGCTATAAAGGCGAAAACTTTGGGACAGAAGCGTTATGTACAAGCTATTATCAGAGATGATGTGGTTTTTGGGATTGGTCCTGCCGGTACGGGAAAGACTTATCTGGCAGTAGTAATGGCAGTCAATGCCCTCAAAAATAAAGATGTAGAGCGTATCGTTCTGGTACGACCGGCGGTAGAAGCCGGAGAAAAACTGGGATTTCTGCCGGGAGATTTTATTGAAAAGGTTAATCCCTATTTGCGGCCTTTGTATGACGGGCTGTTTGATATACTGGGCGTAGATGTTACTCAACGTTATCTGGAAAAGAACATCATTGAAATTGCTCCGCTGGCCTATATGCGGGGGCGCACGCTTAATAACGCTTTTATTATTCTGGATGAGGCTCAAAACACCACCCCCCAGCAGATGAAGATGTTTTTAACTCGGCTGGGTTTCGGCTCCAAAGCGGTTATTACCGGTGATATAACCCAGGTGGATTTACCCAAGGAAGAGTATTCAGGTTTAATTGAAATTCAGAAAATACTGGGCAAGGTAAAGGGTGTATCCTTTGAGTACTTGAGCAAAGAAGATGTCATTCGTCACCCACTGGTACAAAAGATTATTGACGCTTACGAATCATATGAAGCGGTGGTAGAACATCATCAGTAAACGGACTAGCTTCGTTTCCTTTCGTTAGAGGGCAGTTCGATTAGCTAAGGGGAGTATTCATGAGAATACAGGGCATTTCTGATATAATTAGTAAAAAATTTTTGACTTTTCTGGGACAATCCAACACTAAAAAAGTGTTGGGCGTTTTAATCTTCTTTTCTATTACCATTCTTATTGTATTTAGTAATTTTAATCCTAAACAGGTAACTTTGAAACCAGATGAAGTAGCACGGCGTGATATTCAGTCCAACACTACATCGATAATAATTGATGAGGCTAAAACTGAGGAACTGAAAAAGCAGGCTGCTAATAAGGTTCAAAAAGTTTATCAGGAAGATACTTATGCCCTTACCGCAACCAGGAATGAAATAAACAGTTTTTTTAGCCTGGTTAATGATATCCGGGCGACCGGTGATAATAATAAAGAGAAGTTACAAGAACTGCTAGATACCACTAATAAAGAGGGGAGAAAGGTTGAAACCAGAAATAGTTCCAGCCAACTGGCGCAATATTTGGTTAATGCTACCCCCGAAGATTTGCAGCAGATGCACATCACTTCATTAAGCATTATTCCTGGTCTAATGCAAAAACCTATAACGGAAGAGAATTTAGATGGTATTTTTGACCAGGCATCTAAACAGATAGACCAGCTAGAGTATTCGCTGCAAGCCCGGGAAATAATGAAGATAGTAATAATTAATGCCATCAAACCCAACCTGGTTTTTAATAAGGAAGCCACGGATAAGGCCATCAAGGAAGCCATGGATGCGGTTAAACCGGTTCAGAAAACGGTCAAGGCCGGTGAAAAAATTGTCCGTGAAGGTGAGCGGGTTACACCCGAGCAAATATCTACACTGGAACAATTAGGAATTCAAAGAAGCAAGAGCTATCCGCTAACCCTGGTTGGTACTGCCATTTTTGTTTTGCTGACCTTTTGGTTAACTATAGAGTTTATACGCCGCTATTATAAGAAGATCTATGAAAATCACATGTTGATGCTCTTGCTTGGCCTAATTTTTATTTTGATTTTGTCAATTACCCGATTTTTAACCATAATTAAGATTGGGGAACTGCCGGATATAAATGCCCTGATTGGTTATCTGGCTCCGGTAGCGGCTGGCTCGATGTTAGTTGCTATTTTATTGGACAACCGTCTGGCCTATTTTCTCACCATGATCATGGCCTTGTACGTAGGCCTGTTAACCGAGGGTAACCAGCTGTTTTATGCCATCACCGCTTTTGTTGGTGGAACTGTAGGAATTTTTCAGGTTTACCGTCTGAATCAAACCTCTGACCTGGCTCGCTCCGGTTTTTATATTGCCCTGGCCAATATAATCAGTATTATGACCTTGTCTTTGATTGGCGGGAATGTTACTCTAAATCTCATACTAGTTGGTATGGCCATTGGTGCAGTTAACGGCATTCTGTCTGCTGTTTTAATGATTGGGGCTCTTCCTTATCTGGAATCCGCTTTTTCTATTACCAGCATGATTAAATTGTTGGAATTATCAAATCCTAACAATGAGTTGTTAAAAAAATTGTTGATGGAAGCACCAGGTACCTATCATCACAGTTTAATGGTGGGAAATTTGGCTGAAGCTGCTGCGGAGCCAATTGGTGCCAATCCATTGTTAGTCAGGGTAGGGGCTTATTATCATGATATTGGTAAAATTAAGAGAACTGATTATTTTGTAGAGAACCAACGGGGGTTTGATAACCCCCACGAAAAAATAGCTCCAGCCTTAAGTGCGCTGATAATTACTTCCCATGTTCGGGAGGGTGTGGAGCTGGCCCGGGAAGCTCACCTACCTCAGGACATTATAGATTTTATTGAACAGCATCACGGTACCAGCCTGGCCAAGTATTTTTACAGCCGCGCCCTGGAAGAGGACCGGGAAGGTAATTTAAGTGAGGATAGTTTTCGCTATGAAGGTCCTAAACCGCAAAGCAAGGAAGTCGCTCTGGTTATGCTGGCAGATTCGGTTGAGGCCGGGGTAAGATCACTGCAGGATCATGTACCGGAGAAGATAAGGAATATGGTTCGTCGAATAATTCAGGATAAGCTTAATGATGGACAATTAGAATCCTGTGACTTAACCTTCAAGGATTTGGATGTTATTGCTAATTCATTTTGCACCAGTCTTGAAGGGCTATACCATAAACGTATCGAATATCCTGAAATAATTGTGCGCGAGTTCGAAAAAAGGAGAGAAAAGCATGGAGACCATGATAATCAACCAGCAGAACAAGATTAATTACGGGAAAGAACAGCAGCAGGTAATAATTAATGTATGTAATGCTGTATCCAAAATAGTTCGGTTACCTAAAGATAGCGAAGTTAGCATTATGATAGTCGATAATAGTTATATCCAGGAATTGAATTTTATTTATCGACAGCAAAATCGTCCCACTGACGTTCTCTCCTTTGCTATGAATGAGTTGTCTGATGATGAACCTGATTATGATTCCAGTGAAGAGCTTAATATTTTAGGTGATATAGTTCTTTCTCTGGAACAGGCCTCCCTGCAGAGTAATGAATACGGGCACAGTCTGGAAAGAGAACTGGGTTACCTGGTAGCTCACGGAATGCTACATCTTATGGGCTATGACCACGAAACTGATGAGGAAGCCAGAGTAATGCGCTCCCTGGAAGAGAAAATTATGAAGGCGGTTAAGCTAGAAAGGTAAATGGGGTGGAAATGGGCAGGTTAAGAAGGAGTTTTTCCTGTGCCATAGCAGGCCTGATTTATTGCATCAAAAGTGAAAAGAACATGAAAATACATATCCTGGCCACTATATTGGTAGTAATTGCTGCCCTGGCGGTCGGGCTTACACCGGTAGAATGGGGCCTGCTGATTCTTACGGTTTTTATGGTTTTGGTAGCAGAAGCAGTTAATACGGCAGTCGAGAAAACAGTGGATTTGGTAACCACAGAGTATCATCCCATCGCTAAACTGGCGAAAAATGCGGCTGCCGGTGCGGTATTACTGGCTGCCATAGGCTCTCTGGCAATGGCAGCGGTTATCTTCGGACCGCACTTGCACTTATAATTTCAACTATATATTAAGGAAGGGTCTGTAAATGATCATCGATGAACTGATTGCAAAAGCTAAAGAAGCCCGGGATAGTGCTTATGCTCCCTATTCGGGTTTCAAAGTAGGCGCCGCTTTGCTGGGTAAAAGCGGCACCATCTATACCGGGGCCAATGTGGAAAATGCTTCCTATGGCCTCACCGTATGTGCTGAACGTATAGCCGTTTTCAAAGCCGTAACCTCTGGAGAGAAGAAGTTTGAATCCATAGCTATCAGTGGAAGTGGTTCGGGATATATTTATCCTTGTGGGGCATGTTTGCAGGTATTGGCCGAATTTTCCCCTGAAATGAATGTAATAATTACCGATGAAAAAAACAGCTACAAAGAATATAATTTGAGTGCAATGCTTCCTCAAATTTTTTCTCTGGGAAACTAGGGGGGTTAACTTTGAAATCAGGTTTTGTAAGCATCGTGGGACGCCCCAATGTGGGCAAATCCACTTTAATGAACACCGTTATCGGAGAAAAAATTGCTATAGTATCAGAAAAACCGCAGACCACCCGTACCCGCATACAGGGAATATATACTTCCCCGGAAGGCCAGATTATATTTATCGATACCCCGGGCATTCATAAGCCCCGGCACTTGCTGGGGGAATATATGGTAAAGGTATCAACCCGCAGTCTGGAAGAAGTAGATTTAATTTACTATATGACTGATGTCAGCCGGCCTTTTGGGGGCGGGGAGCAGTTTATTTTAAATCAACTTAAGGATGCTACTGTACCTATATTTTTACTGGTAAATAAAATTGATTTGGCTAATGAAATCAAGGTGGAAGAGTATATTAAGGATTTTACCAGCTATATGACTTTCGCTGAAATCATACCTTTATCAGCTACATTGGGAACTAATATTTCGGTTTTGCTGGAGAAAACTTATACTTATCTGCCAGAAGGGCCACTCTATTATCCTGAAGATGATTTAACCGACCAACCAGTGTCCTTTATAGTGGCTGAGCTTATTCGGGAAAAGGCCCTGATACTAACTCGGGATGAAGTACCCCATTCATTAGCAGTAGAGATTGAAGAATTTGATAGCCAGGCCAAGGGTAAGACTTATTTAAGGGCGGTTATCTATACGGAACGAGACTCCCAGAAGGGGATTATTATAGGTAAGAACGGGCAAATGTTGAGAAATATTGGGGAACAATCCCGCCAGGATATAGAGGCTATGCTGGGAAGGCCGGTTTATTTGGATTTGTGGGTTAAAGTTAAAAAGAACTGGCGTGATAATGAGATTAATTTGAAACAGTTAGGTTATCGCCTGAAGGGAGATTATTAATGATTGCTGCCTGGATGGACAGTACTAATCTTAAACCGGAGGCCAGGTGTGAAGATATCAAGATATTATGTGAAGAAGCAGTCTACTACGGTATGACTGCTGTTTGCATTCATCCCTGTCGCCTGGCTCTAGGGAAAGGCTACCTGGAGGGAAGTGGGGTAAAACTATGTACGGTTATTGGATTTCCTCTGGGTGCGGAAGATACTGCTACCAAGGTGTTTTCTGCCCGACAGGCTCTGGGGCAGGGGGCAAATGAATTGGATATGGTTATAAATATCGGGGCGGTTAAGGATGGGGATTTTGCTCTGGTAAAGCAGGAAATTAAGAGTTTGCTGGAATTACGGCAGGACTATGAATTTTTATTAAAAGTTATTGTAGAAACAGCTTTAATCGATAGAATTGAATTAGAAATACTTGGCCAAATAGTTAGTGAAAGCGGGGCTGATTTTATTAAAACCTCCACCGGTTTTTCCACCCGTGGGGTCAGCCTGGAGGATATAAAGATAATTAAGGCTCATAAAAGTGAGAGTTTAAAGATAAAAGCCAGTGGTGGGGTGAGGAGCCTGGATTTCGTTCTACAGCTAATAGATGCAGGGGTCGACCGCATCGGTAGCAGTAATGCTGCTTCTCTGGTACAGGAGTATCGGCAAAGGGGAGGACTATTGAAAGGATAGTCTGCCAGGGTGAGAAAAAAAGCTTATTTTTTTATTGTTTTGGCTGCCTTTTACGCTGCAGTTATGATTAATTATCCCTCCCCCTTGATAAAATCCCTGGGTTACCGACAGGGATTAGACCTCTATGCCTCCATGGTTTCCACCCGCAGTAGCTATTATTTTATTTACAATCCTGGATTGCGTAAACTTAATAACCCCGGAGGAAAGATACGGGCAGTAACTCCCGAAGAAGGCAGGAATTTCCCATCTATGCTGGACCAACATCTGACCGGGGGATGCAGTTGTATTATTGAATGTTCGGAACTGGATACCTGGCATAGTACCCCGACCGGACTGCAATACCTGGAAGAGATGAGACCCCGGGCTTACCGGGCCATTATTTTTGATGGAGGCCACCATTTACCTTCTTTGGGGCTATCTCCCGATATCATAATCATACCTCGTCTGGCTGGTTATGCTGTACACAGCTACACCCTGGATGGGGTCAAAATAGCAACCATAGAAAAATTGGCCTATGAATGCGGTATTCCCAGTGTTATCGTTACGGTACCGCGTATGGCTCTGGTTAAAAATGAAATAGCTATGGAAAATATTACTTCACGAATACTAAATTCATGCTTACGACAGGGAACAGGGGAAGAATTTAAACCAATGGCCCGTCCCCGAATAAGTAAGTACAATAATTTTATATTTGCATATATTGACGGTAACTATGCCAAAAACCCTGATTTATTCAATAAACGGATAGGAGAACTGGGGATTAAGGGAGTCAAGAAAATATACCTGGCATTTGATTTTAAATACAGCAGTAAGCAGCAAGCCAGTGATTACTGCCAACAATTAGAGGAAAATTGGGAAAGGCCGGTGGAATGTGTTAACCAACCGGTTAAGGTTATGAATGTATTCTGGGGTGGGAGATAAGTGTATTATCAGAGCCGAAGTATTATCATCAAAAGTATGGATTACCGGGAAAGTGACAAACTGGTTACGGTCTTTTCGGAGAAGGAAGGTAAATTAAGGGGCATTGCCAGGGGTATTAAGAAGCCCGGCAGCAGCCTGCGGGCTTGTATCCAGCCCTTTTGCCATTCCTTGCTTTTTTTTCACCGGGGCAAGGAGTTGGATTTGATAACCCAGGGTCGGCTGCTTGACTTTTATGGTAATAGTCGGGAAGACATTAATCGCACTTTGTACTGTGTTTACCTTATGGAATTACTGGATAAAGCTCTGATGGATCGAATGCCTATGCCACGACTATATCGGCTAACCCTATCAGTTCTGGAAGAGATTAACGATAATGGCTTAAACCCGCTGATACTACGCTATTTTGAGATGCAATTGCTGGTGCAGCTGGGTTATCGACCTGTCCTGGATCATTGCATTAATTGTGGGCAACAGGGGAATATGCTCAAATCCTTCAGTCCTGCTGCCGGTGGTATGCTTTGCCCGGATTGTACTGCCGGGGAAGATGACTGTATGATTTTATCGGGCGAGGTACTGGGTTTGTTAAGGTTAATGATAAATGGGAATCTGACTACTCTGCAGCGGGTAAGGGCTTCAACTGCTGCTTTGGATAAAATAGAATCCTTTCTGGAAAGGTACCTGGAATACCACCTGGAACGCCGGTTTAATATGAAAAATACCATCCGCGTTTTAAAAAAGATGTTATCCTGAAATAATGCTTTTCATGTTAAAATAGGTACAAGAAGCAAAAATAGTCAATTGGCACTCCGGGGCCTCCCGGGCTCTAATGAAACTGTTGTGTTATTAGGTAAATGCTGACAGGATTGATAGGAGGGAAAATGATGGGAAGCCAGATTAGTCTAGCTGATAAATTTCGAGGTTTTTTAAACAACTTGAGGATTGATAACCCGGAAGTAATAAGTAGACGCTGTCGGGAAATATGCCAAGTACTTAACCAGCGTTACTGGAACATGAGCTCCGATACCCGCAATTTACATTACCTGGGTTCATATGGCCGGGAAACAGCTGTTAAGGGACTGACAAATATCAACGTATTATTTCTGTTACCTTATAAGGTTTACCAGGAATATGAAGAACGCCCGGGCAATGTACAACAGTTATTACTTAATGATATTAGGGAATTTTTAAGCAAGACTCATCCGGACGCTTTTATTAATGAGGAGAAATCCCTGCTGCTACCTTTTGAGGATAGAATGAACATAGAAATTATTCCCGGTTTTATTGGCCCACGCAAAAACCATATCATCTATCCCGAGGCCCAGGATGGACAATGGCAGAGTTTTAACCCTATTCGCGAGATTGAAGTTATTAATGAATATAATTATAAATATGGAGGCAAGATTCGTCACCTGGCCCGCATGACCAGGGCCTGGAAAATGGCTCATGAGATTCCTATCCCCGGCATGCTAATTGATACTCTGGTTATGATTTTCATGGATGAATGGGAAGGAAACCAGAGTTCTTTTAGTAATTATGGACAGATGGTAATGGATTTTATGGAATACCTGGCGGGACTGAGGAATGAACAACTACATTGGTATGCCAAAGGTAGTAATCGTAAAATAGAGCGGCAAGAGGATTTCGGAGCTCCGGCCTATGAAGCCTATAAGAAAATTAAGCAAGCTATGGATTTGGAGGAGCAAGGGGACGGCAATAACGCTAAGAAAATCTGGAAGGAAGTATTTGGCCGGCACTTTCCTAACTAAATGTTACAGCGGGACGTTCTTTCTGTAACACAACGTGTTACAGAAAGAACGTCCCGCTGTAACACCGCTGTAACAATTAATGTAGAAAAGAGATGTGGTGAATGGGAAAAAAGGTGATAATCGTTGGGGGTGTGGCGGCAGGAGCAAGTGCCGCCGCGCGTTTACGCAGGATGGACGAAGAAGCGGAAATAATAGTGTTTGAACGTGGTGCATATGTATCATTTGCCAATTGCGGTTTGCCCTATTATGCTGGGGGAGTAATAAACAACCGTAATAAATTGCTGCTACAAACTCCGCAATCCCTGTACCGCCGGTTTAATATTGATGTACGGGTTATGAGCGAAGTGCTGCGCATTTTGCCAGAGCAGAAAACGGTTGAGGTTAGGAATATTCCTGAAGATAAAGTTTACAGCGAAAGCTACGATTTCCTGGTTCTTTGTCCCGGAGCTGCACCCATTATCCCAGATATTGAGGGTGTCGATAAAAATAACGTTTTCACTCTGCGCAATGTGCCGGATGGGGATGTTATTAAAGGATATATTAATTCCTATAAACCGACTCGGGCAGCCGTAGTGGGCGCCGGTTTTATTGGATTAGAAATTGCTGAAATGCTAAAGCTAAATGGCCTGGATGTAAGCATTATTGAAGCTGCTCCCCAGGTTATGGGGGTACTGGATTATGAGATGGCATCTATAGTCCAGGATTATCTTGAGGCTCAGGATATAAAGCTTTATTTATCTGATAAATTATTGGCTCTGGAAGGTGAGTCACAGGCGGAGCAAGCAGTTCTGGCCAGTGGTCAAAAGATTGCTACCGATTTGGTTATACTGGGAGTAGGGGTTCGTCCGGAATCCAGGCTGGCCCGTGATGCAGGTCTGGCTATAGGTTCAACCGGGGGTATACTGGTGGATGAATATTTACGCACTTCTGACCCTAATATATATGCTGCCGGTGATGCCATACAGATAAAGGATGTTGTTACCGGCGAGGATTTTTTACTGCCTATGGCCAGTCCGGCTAATCGCCAGGGATGGTTGATTGCCAATAATATTGCGGGAAAGGCTATTCCTTATAACGGCGCACAGGGTACTGCTATAGTAAAAATATTTGATATGTTAGCAGCCACCACAGGACGTAATGAGAAAGTCTTGCAAAGGTTAGGTCTGGATTACCGGGTCTGTCATACTTTCCCGGCCTCCCATGCTACTTATTACCCCGGGGCCAGTGAAATGACCTTAAAAATTATATTCACTCCGGATGAAGGTAAACTTCTGGGTGCCCAAATAGTTGGCTTTGAGGGAGTAGATAAACGTATAGATGTATTGGCTACAGCTCTAAGAGCCGGTATGACGGTTTTTGATTTACAGGAACTGGAGCTAGCTTATGCCCCACCCTTTTCTTCAGCCAAAGACCCGGTTAACCTGGCCGGGTACACAGCCGGGAATATTGTTAATAAGCACATTATACCGGTTTATTGGCAAGAGGTACCGGAGCTGCTGAATCAGGGGGCTTATTTACTGGATGTCCGTACTCCTAAGGAATTTGCGGCTGGAGCCGCTGATGGTGCTCAAAACGTACCGGTAGATGATTTACGTCAACGCCTGACTGAAATCCCCCGTGACCGGGAGATACTAGTCTATTGTCGTAGCGGTTTAAGGAGCTATATAGCCTGCCGCTTACTAACCCAGCATGGTTACCAGGTTAAAAATATTAATGGCGGATATAAGCTCTACAAGTGAGTCACGGTGGATGACAAAATAATGAAAAACAAGCGCAAACATGTTTGCGCTTGTTTGCATTTTATGCCACATTGTTGAACGGGCGAAAATTTAAGGAAATCTGTAATC